>JBDSRE010000043.1:0-3871 GCA_039929465.1 Sphingomicrobium sp.
CGCTGGAAAATCTGGTTGGTTTCGCTTGTCGTCGTCCTCGGCATTTTCTTCTCACTCCCAAGCCTGATCGCCGGCGCCAGCTTCGCCAAGAACTGGCCCGCGTGGCTTCCACACGACCGTATCAGCCTAGGTCTCGACCTTGCCGGGGGCAGCCATTTGCTACTCGAGGCCGATTCCGTCGACGCCCAGAAACAGCGGCTTCAATCGATGGAGGATTCGGTTTCAACCGAACTCCACCGGGCGCCGCGACTCGACATTGGCGATCTTTCGATCGCCGGTGGGCGGCTGAGCTTCATGGTCCGCAATCCGGGCGAAGTCGACGAAGCGGTCGATCGCATGCGCGCGCTGACCCGGCCGGTGGCGCTGACCGGCAACCGCGATTGGGATGTAACGGTCCTTGATTCGAGCCGGGTCGTGCTAAACCCGACCGTCAGCGGCTCGGCTCAAGCGCTGAAGGACGCGATGGGCGTTGCCCGCGATGTTGTCCGTCGCCGTATTGATCCCGGCGGAACCAAGGAAATCACCGTCATCACCGAAGGCAATAACCGGATCCTGGTCCAGGTGCCGGGGGTCGAAGATCCCGAAGCGCTCAAGAAATTGATCGGTCAGACCGCTCGGCTCGAGTTCAAGCTGGTCGACCAGAATGCCGATCCGCAGCAGGTTCAGCTGGGCCGAGCGCCGCCGGGAAGCATGGTGCTGCCGATGATCGAGGGCGGGGGCTTCATCGCGGTTAAGCGCCGGGTGATGGTCTCGGGCGAGCAATTGACCGATGCCAAGCAGGGCTTCGATCCCGACAACCGGCCCGACATCAGCATCACCTTCAACAGCGCCGGAGCGCGCCGCTTCGCCCGCGCAACGCAGGAAAATGTCGGCAAGCCATTCGCAATCATCCTCGACGACAAGGTTCTTTCGGCGCCGAATATCAACGAGCCGATCCTTGGCGGGCGGGCGCAGATCAGCGGCAATTTCACCGTCAAAAGCGCCAACGAACTCGCGGTCAGCCTCGCCTCGGGCAAGCTGCCGGTCAAGTTGAACGTCATCGAGGAGCGCACCGTTGGCCCCGACCTGGGCAAGGATTCAATCCACAAGGGGGTCATCGCAAGCATTGTCGCGACCCTTGCGGTAATCGCCTTCATGCTCGTCACCTACGGCCGATTTGGCGTCTATGCTACGATCGCGCTGGTCGTGAATGGTTTCCTCATTCTCGCCATCATGGCGCTGTTCAACGCTACCTTGACCTTGCCGGGCATCGCGGGCTTCATCCTCACCATCGGCGCTGCGGTCGATGCCAACGTCCTTATCAACGAGCGCATTCGCGAGGAGTTGAGACGCGGGCGAAGGATCATGGATGCGGTCGAAACCGGTTATCGCGAGGCCACCAGGGCGATTTTCGACGCTAATGTCACCCACGTCATTTCGGCCGGAATCATGGCTTATTTCGGTTCCGGCCCGGTGCGCGGCTTTGCTGTCGTGCTGATCATCGGTGTCATCACCTCGGTGTTTACCGCAGTCTATTTCACCCGCATGTTGGTCGTCCTGTGGCTCCGCCGAGCCCGGCCGCGCGCGATCCACATTTAGCCCGGTGCAATCATGAAGCTGCTCAAGCTCGTCCCCGAAAACACCAACCTCGACTTCATGAAGTGGCGCAATGTCGCACTTGTGCTGTCGCTGATCGCGACCATCGGATCGATCGTTTTCACCATGTACCGCGGGCTCAACCTGGGGGTCGATTTCGTCGGCGGCCAGCTGGTTCGCGTCACCTTCGAAAAATCGATCGACGTCGAGCAATTGCGCGGCCAGGTCGACCGGCTCGAGCTCGGCGATTCGAGCATTCAGGAATTCGGCGGGCCGCGCACCTATCAGATCCGCTTGCCCAAGCCCGAAGGTGCCGAAGCCGCCGCTAATGTCGCTGCGACCAGAGTCAAAACCATGGTCGAGCGCGCCTATCCCGGCGCCCGTATCGATTCGGTCGATACCGTGTCGGGCAAGGTGTCAGGAGAGCTGGCCAAGGACAGCGCGCTTGCAATCGTGCTGGCGATGCTTGGGATCGCGATTTACATCTGGCTGCGCTTCGAATGGCAATTCGGGGTCGGCGCCTTGCTCACTCTGGCTCATGACGTCGCAATGACTCTCGGTTTTTTCGCCTTCACGAGATTGCCGGTCGACCTTAATGTCGTCGCCGCCTTCCTCACCATCGTCGGCTATTCGCTCAACGATACGGTGGTAATCTACGACCGGATCCGCGAGAATCTGCGTAAATATCGCAAGATGGCCATGCTTCCACTGCTCAACCTGTCGCTCAACGAGACTCTTGCGCGGACAGTGGTGACCTCGCTCACCGTGCTCATTGCGCTGGGCGTATTGATGGCGCTCGGCCCCGAGGTCATTTTCGGCCTCGCAATCGCGATTTTCCTCGGCGTCCTTATCGGCACGTATTCATCGATTTATATTTCGACTCCGGTGCTGGTGTGGCTCAAGGTACAGCCCGACAGCTTCCTCAAGACCGAGGACAAGGACAATGATAAGGACAAGGACGTTCCCGAAGGTCAGGCCGCCTGACGTGTTCAGGCCCCGCCAATCTTGCCCGGACCAACAGTTGGTCCAGAAATGAATGGCACCTGGCGCGGTTTGGTCCGGCAATGCTTGGCGCAGCCCGGCGCTCACGCTAATGAGGTACGCATGTTGAAGCTTTCCCGTTCGATTGTTCTCCTCGCGGCCGGCGCCGTGCTGGTGCTGCCGCTGTCGGCTTGCTCGACCTTCAAGAAGAAGGGCGAGACCGCGTATGTCGCGCGCGACGTCAACTCGCTTTACGCCGCAGCCAAGCGATTGATGGACCAGCGCGACTATGAGCGCGCGGCTAAATTGTTCGACGAGGTCGAGCGCCAGCATCCCTATTCGGTGTGGGCGCGCCGAGCCCAGCTGATGAGCGCGTTCAATTATTACCTGGCCAAGAAATATAATGATTCGATCGCGTCGGCGCGGCGCTTCGTGGTCATTCACCCGGGCAATAGCGAAGCGCCCTATGCGCAATATCTGATCGGCATGAGCTATTATCAGCAGATCGAGGATGTCACCCGCGACCAGTCGATCACCGAATCGGCAAAGCAGTCATTCAGCGAGCTCATCCGCCGCTATCCCGACACCCGCTACGCCGGCGATGCGCGGTTGAAATTGGACCTCGTCAACGACCATCTCGCCGGCAAGCAGATGGAAGTCGGCCGGTTCTACCAACGGTCGGGCAATTGGCTGGCCGCGACCTATCGCTTCCGCGACGTCGTCGACAATTATCAAACCACCAGCCACACACCTGAAGCGCTTGCCCGTCTCGTCGAAAGCGATTTCGCGCTCGGCCTCGTCGACGAAGCGCGCAAGACTGCGGCTGTGCTGGGCGCCAATTATGCCAGCGACAGATGGTATAATTACACCCTCGCACTGCTTGCGAAAGAGCAGCAGCGCCGCGGCCGGGTCACTGCGAGCAAGTGACCCCGGGCGACGATTGATCGTCGCATGCTGAGACAGCTTGCAATCCATAATGTTGTGCTCGTCGACCGGCTCGAGCTGGAGTTCGAGCGCGGGCTCGGAGTGCTTACCGGAGAGACCGGGGCGGGCAAATCGATATTGCTCGATGCGCTTGGGCTGGCGCTCGGCGCGCGGGCCGATAACGGTCTGGTTCGAAGCGGGACCGACGCGGCCTCGGTCACCGCCGAGATTGAGCTAGCGGCAAACCACCCGGCGCTCGGCCTGCTTGTCGGTCAGGGGGTGGAGATCGACCCCGGCGAGCCGCTGATCGTGCGGCGCTCGGTCAAGAGCGACGGCGGGAGCCGGGCGTTTCTCGGCGGGTCGGCGGTCCCGGCTGCAATGCTTCGCGAAT
>JBDSRE010000044.1:0-3376 GCA_039929465.1 Sphingomicrobium sp.
GGCGGGCAAGGCTGTGATCCGGTTCATCCACGAAGGCAAAGCCGCATATCCCGACGTCAAGGCGTTCATGAGTTATTTCGGCGCGCAATACGAGGTGATCGAATGCTCGCCAAGTGAAGCCGCGGCCGCTCCGAACCTGGCCGACAGCGTCTGCTGGTACATGATGGGCTTTTATCCGAAAAAATTCGCCTGCGCGGTGACCATCCACGATTACCGTTCACTGTCGGTCGGTCGATTCCGCCGCTGGAAGGATCGGTTGAAGCGCCTGTTCAATGCCGATCCGGACATCCGCATCTTTCAGAACGAAGCGATCCGCAGCGCGCTCGGCTTTTCGTTCGATGGGCGCTCATATTATTTGCCGATGGGCGTGCCCGAACTGTTCATCGACAGCCGGGACATCCACGCCCAGCCGGCTGCCGACTTCATCTACATTGGCAGCATGCTCGACGAGCGCCGGTGCGAGCTGATGCTCGACAGCTTCGTCAAGCGCTTCGGCGATACGAAACGGTTCGACTTGTACGGTCCGCCCAACCTGGAGCTGGAGGCGCGCTATCGCGACCGCGCCAACATCCGCTTTCACGGATTGATTGCGCAGGATGAACTGCCGGTGATCCTCAAGTCGGCGCGCGTTGGCGTCTGTTATTTCCCGATGCATTATCCGCACGTTCTGCAAACGCCGACCAAGCTGATGGAATATGGCGCGCTTGGCATGCGGATCCTTGCCAACGACCATCCGCAAAGCCGGATTACCGCCGAGCAATACGGCCTCCATTGCGCATGGGGATCGGCCGACGACATCTTCGCCGGCATTCCGGACGCACTGGACTGGCCCGACAATCAGGCCGTCGACCCAAGCCCGATGGCTTGGCCGGCGGTCATTGGGGGAAGCGGCGTGGAACAAGCCGTGGCGAAAGCTCTCCGGCGATCCTAGCCGGCGCGGCTGATCGTGCGCGAGCCAGCGCGCCACAGCCGAGCCCGAGCGCAATCCAAATCATTGGCGTCCGGTAAGTATCGGTGGCGATCCCCGACACGAGCACTCCGATGCAGTTGAGGATGATCGGATAGTGAAGGCTGATTCGCGCCGCGCCGTTGGACGCATCTCGGCGCGCCTGGGCGCCGAGCTTTGCCGCCAGACCGACCCATAACAGAATCCAGCCGAGGAGCCCGAACAGGCCGAGCTCCGCTCCGAGCCGCGCGTAGAGCGAATAGACGTTCGGCCACGGAGCGGTCGGGTAGGTGATCATCGGAGTGACCTCGGGACTGCGGTAAATCCAGTCCGGCAGATATTCGACCACGTGGAAACCGAATTGCCCGAGCCCGACGCCCAGCAGCGGATGGCCGACGAACATGTTGAAACCGGCAACCTGGAAGCCAAAGCGCGAGATGTTGGAGACTGATTCGCCCTGCATCAGTCCGGCGACGATTCCCTGATATTGGCCGGCGGCCCATCCCGCGGCGACCGCTGCCAATACGAGCGCCGCAACCGGGACGAGCACGCGCGCCGCCGCCGCCGCTTCGCCGTCTGCACTACTGCGCGCGTACAGGGCTCCAAGCACCGCTATCATTACGACATTGCTCGCCAGCAACAGCAAGCCCGTCCGGCTTGCGGACAGCAGGATCGCGGAGGTGAATATCGCCAACAGGCCCCACGCGCGCAAACGCCGCTCGGGCGGCGCCTTGATTGCGGCGAACCACACCCACGGCCAGGCGAGGCCCGTGTAATTGCCAAAGGCCGGCGGCTCGAACGAGACCGAGCGCAGCCGCGGGTCCCAGCCATAGAGCACCTTTTCGTTAACCCGGCCGTTCCAGGCGTTGATGACGTCGGCCTGCCGGGTGTGAATGATCCCGTCAATCGCATCGAAAGAGCCGCCAAGAAAGCCGTGCTTGCCCGCGAATTCCACCACCAGATAGGCGCTGGCGATCGCCGCGCTCCAGCCGATGAAGCGAGCAATCAGTGGCAGGATCCGCGGCGAGTCGACCTGCTCGGCCAGCCACGCGAGCGCGAATCCGTAGAGGACTACCAGCAGCGAGGTGACGAACTTGTTCGACCCGGTACGCTCCCTGAAGACGATCGCGGCGATGTCGGACAGGTTCACCAGGAAGGAGAGCAGGATGATTGCGACCGCGGCTGCGGCAACCCGAAGCGAGAGGCTCGACCGGATGCGGCTGTCGCCCCCGCGGGCCTCGGTCCACAACGCCAGGACGATGGCTGCCGCGAAAAACGGAAAGCTCAGCTCGCCTCCCAATTCGCCAAGGGCGCTGACGCTGTGGACGGAATCGAACGGGATCGTGGCCAGACCGACGGCGAACAACCCGGTGACGGTCCGCGACCGGTCGAAAGGCGATAATACTTCCCTCATCTGCACCGATCAGCATAGACGCGCCATTATCGAAAGGGGAGTGCCTGCGTGCGCATCTGCCATGTAATCGAATCGACCGCGGGCGGCAGCGCCGCGATCATGGCCAGCCTCGGCGTGGACGCCATCCGCCGCGGCCACGACGTCGCGGTCGTCTATTCGCCCGATCGCGCCGACCCGCAGATCCTAGACACTCTGCGCAACGGCGGTGTTACGCGCATTGAGGCCAGCCCGATGCGCCGTTCGATCGGGCCATGGGACGCGCTGGATGGCTTGCGGCTGCGCACAACCATTGCCGCGCTCGGCCGCTTCGACGTGATTCATAGCCACAGCTCAAAGGCGGGCGCCCTTGCACGCGGGTTCGCGCACATCGGCGGGGCTGCGCACGTGTATTCGCCCCACGGCTTCTACACGATGACGGGTGCCGCGCCTTTCTACATCGGTCCCGTCGAGCGCGCCTTGAGCTGGTTTGGAGACCACGTCATCGCGGTTTCCAATTACGAGCGACGGCACGCGATCGATCTTCGCATCGCCGCCGAGAAGGTGGTCGTCGTGCCGAATGGGATCGCGCCATATAACCCGCGTCCCCGCACCGAGGCGCGCGCCGCGCTGGGGCTCAACACGGATGCGTTCGCGGTCGGCTTCGTCGGCCGCCTTGCCGCGCAGAAAAATCCGCTCGAAGCCGTGGCTGCGATCGATGCCACCAGCTCAGGCGCAGTGCTTGCGGTTCTGGGCGACGGCGAATTGCGGGCGGCGGCGGAGCAAGCCGCCAGAACCTGCAATGCCAACGCCGTTTTCGCCGGCCATCGTGATGCCAAACCGCTGATCAGTGCTTTCGACTGCCTGCTCTGCACCAGCCGCTACGAAGGAATGCCGGTATCCTTCCTCGAAGCGCTCAACTGCGGCGTTCCGATCGTCTCATATCCCGTGGGCGGGACCGAGGAGCTGGTGGTCGATGGCGAGACCGGCTTCGTGATCGAACCGCAGCCCAATGCAGCCGCAGCAGCGATCGACCGGCT
>JBDSRE010000045.1:0-6119 GCA_039929465.1 Sphingomicrobium sp.
GCGAACGGCGCCATCACGAATACCATTGCCCACGGCATGATCGCGAAGATCTGCTGCTGCGTCTTGTCCATCTGCGCCGGGTTCAATTTGAACTGCATCCACATCGTCACGCCGAGCAGGATCGGCAGCACCCCGATCGCCAGGAAGTGCGGCGGCGCAAAATCCAACCGAAGATGAAGGCGCTCCAGGAACGCTTCAAGGACGACAAGCAGCGCCAGCAGCAGGAAACCCTCAAGCTCTATCAAACCGAAAAGATCAATCCGGCCGCGGGCTGTCTGCCGATCCTGCTCCAGATCCCGGTGTTCTATGCACTCTACAAGGTGCTGATGGTGTCGGTTGAAATGCGGCACCAGCCGTTCATTCTGTGGATCAAGGACTTGAGCGCGCCTGACCCGCTGTCTCCGGTCAATCTGTTCGGGCTTCTCCACTTCACCCCGCCTCACTTCCTCGCCATTGGCGTGCTACCGATCCTTGTCGGAGCCACCCAGTGGCTGTCGATGAAGCTCAATCCGCAGCCGATGGACCCGGCGCAGCAGAAAATTTTCTCGCTGATGCCGTGGTTCCTGGTGTTCGTCATGGCGCCGTTCGCGGCCGGCTTGCAGCTTTACTGGATGACCAACAACATCCTCACCATTGCCCAGCAGTGGTGGCTGTATCGCCGCTTTGGTCTCAATTTCCGCGACACTCACCCGGTTGAAACATGAGCGAAGAAGCCGAGACTGCGGCGGCTGAGACCGCGGCAGCAGAGACTGCGGCGGCTGAGACTGCCGATCGGGAAATGACTGAACAGGCGCGCAAATTGTTCGCCGGGCCGATCACCTTTTTGAAATCAGCGCCAAAGCTCGAGTTCCTGCCCAATGCGGACGTCCCGGAAATCGCTTTCGCGGGTCGCTCCAACGTCGGCAAAAGCTCGCTCCTGAACGCGCTCACCAACCGCAACAAGTTGGCCCGGACCTCGAACACGCCGGGACGAACGCAGGAACTCAATTTCTTCGATGTCGGGCAGCCGCTCCGGCTGCGGCTGGTCGATATGCCGGGATACGGCTTTGCCGAAGCGCCCAAGGACATGGTCAAACGCTGGCGCTTCCTGATTAACGACTTCCTGCGCGGCCGAGCGGTGCTCAAGCGCGCGCTTGTGCTGGTCGACAGTCGCCACGGCCTCAAACCCGTCGATCGCGAGATCATGACCATGCTCGACAAGGCCGCGGTCAATTATCAGTTGGTCATGACCAAGGCCGACAAGGTCAAGCCGACCGAGCTTGCAAAGACGCTCGCCGGGGTCGCGGAAATCGCCCGAACCCATCCCGCGGCACATCCCGAAATCTTCGTGACATCGAGCGAAACCGGTGCCGGGATCGCTGAGCTACGCACCTCGATCCTTTCATCCGCTTTCGCCTGAGGACTTTCGAATTGCTCAAGATCATCATCGGCAATCGCGCTTATTCTAGCTGGTCGATGCGCGGCTGGCTCGCGGTCAAGCAATCGGGCGAGGAGTTCGAAGAGTTGGTCGTGCCGATGTTCGACGCCGAATGGGAAGAACGCCGCGAAGGCGATGAATTTGCACCGGGCGGCGGCAAGGTGCCGATCCTGTGGGACGGCGAATGCGTCGTTTGGGACAGTCTCGCCATCGTCGAATTCCTCGCCGAGCGCGCCGGCCGGGACCGCTATTGGCCCGAGGCGATGGACGCTCGGGCGATGGCGCGGTCAATGGCCGCGGAAATGCACTCGGGCTTCGCCAACTTGCGCCGAGAGCTGCCGATGAACGTTCGCAAGACCTATCCCCCGCAAGATCTCAGCGACGGAGTACGCCGGGACATCGAGCGGATCATGCAGGTCTGGGCCCAGGCCCGAGCCCGCTTCGGCGGCACCGGCGATTTTTTATTCGGCGACTGGTCGGCTGCGGACATCATGTTCGCGCCGGTCGTCACGCGCTTCATCAGCTATGGCGTTCCAATGCCCAATTTCGCTGCGATCTACATGAAGGCGGTCCTGTCCCACCCGCACGTTGCCGAATGGATCGACAAGGCGCAGGACGAGCCGTGGGTGATCGAAGCCTATGAAGGCGACAGCGCTCAATAAGGGGTCCCGTCCTTGCGGCGGTAGCGGCCATCGGCGTGGAAGGTCATGTCGATGTCAGGATATTCGCCCCAGGTGCAAGTTCCGCCGCCGACCACGACGAAGCGGCACGGCGCAGCGCTTTCATTGACCAGATGATGGCCGTTCCGAACTGCTTTTGCCCAAGCGACCATGTCCCCGACGCGCATGATCGTCCGCCCTTCGTCCTCGATCATCACCGCTTCGCCCTCGATCATGACGAGGAATTCGTCCTCACCATCGTGCCAGTGTCGCTGCGACGACCAGGCGCCGGGATCGAGCGTCACTTCGCTGACCCCAAAATCGGTCAGTCCGAACGCTGGCCCCAGGCGGCGGTAATGGCGTCCAGCAATCGGCTGGTCGAACGGCGGTGGATAACCGGTGGTGCAGGTTTGCTCGACTTTGCTGAGGTCGATCTTGGGCATTGCCATGTCCTTTGCTAGGCGGTGATGATGTCGACCGACCCCATCGCGCTTGCGAGCGCACTGATCAACTGCCCAAGCGTCACGCCCGCAAGCGGCGAAGTGTTCGATGTCCTCGATCGGGAGCTGAGCGCGCTCGGGTTCATCATCCACCGTTGGGTGATGGGCGAGGGCCCCGATGGACCGACCGAGAACTTGGTCGCGATTCGCGGCTCGGGCGCACCGCATTTCGGCTTTGCCGGCCATCTCGACGTTGTCCCGCCCGGCGAAGGCTGGAGCGTAGGCCCCTATGATTCGACCATCGTCGAAGGCCGGCTGATCGGGCGCGGCGCCAATGACATGAAAAGCGCAATCGCCGCCTATGTCACTGCACTGTCGCGAATCGACCAGTCCAAAGGCACCTTGTCGTTGCTGATTACCGGCGACGAGGAGGGCTATTCGACCTACGGCACGCCGCGGATCATCGAATGGCTAAACGAGCGCGCGATCCGGCCCGACATGATCCTTATCGGCGAACCGACTTCCGTCGATCGGCTTGGCGACACCGTCAAGATCGGCCGCCGTGGGTCGGTCAATATGTGGATCGACGTTCCTGGCACCCAAGGGCATGTCGCCTACCCGCATCGTGCCGCCAACCCCCTTCCGGCACTCGCGCGGATCATCGCCGCGCTCGATTCGGTTCATCTCGACGACGGCACCAAAGACTTTCCGCCGTCGAACCTCGAATTTACCGGTGTCTCGACCCCGACCACGGCAAGCAATGTCATCCCCGGTACCGCCACGGCGCAGCTCAACATTCGCTTTAACAATCTTCAGCGCGGCGCCGATCTGGTGGCGAGGGTCGAGGAAGTGGCAGAGCGTGAAGCGCCAGGGGCGACCGTTCGCGCGCGCATTTCGGGCGAAGCCTTCCTGACCCCACCGGGCCGGCTTTTCGACCTCATCGTCGATTCCATCCGCGAGGAGACGGGTATCGAGCCCGAACTATCGACCAGCGGCGGCACTTCCGATGGGCGCTTCCTCATCGCGCTTTGCCCGGTGGTTGATTTTGGACTGCCTAACGCGTCCATGCACAAGCTGGACGAAAGCGCATCAGTCGAGGACATCAACGCCTTGTCGCGGATTTACGAGCGGGTCTTGAATAAGGTCCTGGCCTAAGCGACCGAGGCAGACTTGCCAGCGGCGCGGCGCGCCCAAGCGAGGAATTCATCCTCCATCATCGGCGGCGAATAGAGATAACCCTGGACGGTGTCGCAGCCCATGGCACGCAGGATGTCGGCCTGGGCGATGGTCTCGACTGCCTCAGCCACGACTTCGCAGCCGACGCCCTTGATCAGATGTATCACCGCCTGGACGATGACTCGAGCGTTTTCCGAGGTCTCGATCCCGGCGATCAGCGACTGATCGACCTTGACCCGGTCGAGCGGAAGGGTCTGGAGCCGGGCGATGTTCGAATAGCCGGTGCCGAAATCGTCGATCGAAATCCGCGCGCCGTCGTTGCGAAGGGCGGCGATTTCGGTGAGATTGGCTTCGCTTGCGTCCATCGCTGCGGTCTCAGTGAGTTCAAGCTCGACCATCGTCAGCGGCACCCCGGCATCGGCGAAAATTTGACGCAACTTCGCGAAAAAGTCGGGGCGCTCGACCTGGCGCGGGCTGATATTGAACGAAATTCGCCCGGAAAAGCCGGCTCGGTGCCAGTTGGAGAGCAAGACAGCGACTTCCGCCATCACCCATTCGCCGATTTCGGCGATGATTCCGGTGCGTTCGGCAACCGGGATGAAGCTATTGGGATAGCGCAACCCATCGCGTGGATGATTCCATCGCAGCAGCGCTTCGGTGCCAACCATCTCGCCAGTGACAAGGCTGAGCTGCGGCTGGAAGGCGAGCAGGAAATCACCGCGCTGAACGGCTTCGGTCAGCGCCCGCTCGGTATCGAGGTTTTCCTGATGCCTGGCGGCGAGATCGGCGTTGAACAGGCAATGCTGGCCGCCACCATGCGACTTGGCGTTGTACATGGCGATGTCGGCGGCGCGCATCAGCGCCTCCACCGTGGTGCCGTGATCGGGGACGATTGCGACTCCGATCGACGCGCCGATATCGACGCTGTGGGCGCACAATTCGAACGGCTCGGAAATTGCCAGCGCCACTCGCCGTGCGATTCGCTCGACCTCTTCGACCGACGACACCCCCGGAAGGAACATCGTGAACTCGTCGCCGGCGAGCCTGGCGAGCAGCGGACGGGCGGCGCTCATACCGGTATATTCGGCATTGACCACCACTCGCAGCCGATTGGCGACCATGATCAGCAGCTGGTCGCCGCGGGCGTGGCCAAGGCTGTCGTTGACGGTTTTGAAGCGGTCAAGGTCGACGAACAGCATCGCCGACATCGTCTCGTCTTCGGTATCGCCGAGGAGCTTGTCGGCTTCGGAACGAAAGTGGAGTCGGTTGGGAAGCGATGTGACCGGATCGTACATGCCCAGCGCGTGGGCATTTTCGATCGATGCCCGAACCTCAGCGAACAGAGTATCGACCGCGGCCGCGACCTTGGGCATGGCCGCTCTGACCGCCGTTGGCGCGGGCGAGACGAGATCGCCATCCTCGACCGCAATCAGCCTGTCGCACAGCGCGTTCAGGGCTTTGGAGCTTTCGCTATTCGGTCGTTCCGACGCGATGTAGCTGATCAAGAGGCAGAACACGCCGGCCGCCAATGAGGCGACGATTTTCTCATCCAGCTCGGTCAGATAGAGCAGAGCGCTGAGCGAAAAGACGAAAGACGCAAAGCCAGCGGCACACGAGAGTATCGTGTTGCTAAATTTCTGGGCTGCACCTGATTTCATAGTCTAGAAATTGCCCCGGCGACCGTTAACTCGTCTGAGCGTCAAGATTTAAGTAATAAGGGTTAAGAAATGGTCAGTATCGGCGCATGATTATGTAGAGGCTTCCCACTCCGCCATGACGGCGGTGGGCGGCGCGAACCGCGGCAATGTGCGGGGCATGGCGTGAGGCGGCCAGCCAGTCGCGAACGGCGGCGCGAATCCGCCCTCGCCCGCTACGCTCCGAATCGGGCCGTTCGCGCCCGGTGATGAGCAGCACGACCCGATCGCCCGAGCGCCACGACCGTTCGAGCAATCGGTCGATTGCAGTCCAGGCACTGTCCATTGTCATACCATGAAGGTCGAGCGTCTGATCGGGCTCGACCGTGCCAGCGCGCAACCGCCGCTCCCACCCGCCATCGAGATTATCGCCGAGAGCGGTTGGACGACCCGGTGCCGGGCCCATTTCGCGTTGCTGCGGGATGGTGGAGACACGGCGCGGAGCCGGGCCCGACTTGAGCGGATCGAGCCCGGCCGCGCTGTCGACAGGCTTGAGCGGGCGGATGGTCGCCGCCACTCGCAGCCACAAGGCGGCCTCGTCAGGGTTGAGTTTGCGCACCAAGAGCGGCACCTTTGGGCAGCAGCAGAAGCGCCTGGCCCGACGCTGACATGGTTCCGGCAAACGCCTCAGCCTCCGCGCCCGCGCCCCAGAACGTGTCGAAGCGGTTGGCGCCCTTGATCGCACCGCCAGTATCCTGTGCAACCCAAAGCCCACTTGCTTGCGGCCGATCGA
>JBDSRE010000046.1:0-5273 GCA_039929465.1 Sphingomicrobium sp.
ATCCTGGTCCAGCTCGGCGACATCACCGACCGCGGCCCCGATTCGCTCAAGATCATCCGCAATCTGCAGCAATTGCAGAAAGAAGCGCCCAAGACCGGCGGCAAGGTCGTCATCCTCCTCGGCAATCACGAGGCAATGAACCTGACGGGCGATTTGCGTTACGTCGCGCCAGGCGAATTCGCGGCATTCGCAACCGTCCAATCGGCGGCGCTGCGCGATTCCTACTTCGCCGCCAATCGGGCGCGTCTGGCGGCCGCCAACCCCGAATTGTCGAAGGCCGCGGTCCGCGATACGTTCCTCAAGGCCACGCCGCTTGGCTGGGTCGAGCACCGCCGGGCCTGGGCCCCCGATGGCGAGATCGGCCGGTGGGCCCGAGCCAATCCGGCGATCGTCAAACTGGGTGACACGATGTTCGTCCATGGCGGGATCAGCGCCGAATTATCGAAAACCCCACTCGATCAGGTCAATCGCAAGGTCGCTGCGGCGATGGCCAAGGCCGATGATGCTCCGGCCTCGATCCTGTTCGATCCATTGGGGCCCTTATGGTATCGCGGGCTGGTCATCCGCGACGCCGATGCCGAGGCCGCGCGCGCCGCCGCGCACAGCCCAAGCCAGTCACCGGGCCCTGAACTCACTGCGGTTCTATCCGCTTATGGGGCCAAGCGCATGGTCGTCGCCCACACGCCGATATTGAAGGGCATCGCGATCATCCTCGACGGCCGTCTGGCGCGCGTCGATACCGGCGATTCGCGCTTTTATGGCGGCCATTTGAGCTGGCTCGAAATCAATGGAGCAACGATGATTCCGCACTCGGTCCGGCGGTCGGGGCAATGAGCCTAGGCCGCTGTGCGCTGCTCTTCGCGCTCGCCGCGGCGCTCGCGCCTCCCGCCCGTGCTGAGGCGCCCAAGGCACTGTTCGCTTCGGACCAGCCGATCCATATCATCGTCCAGGCGCCGCTCGGCCAATTGATGCGTAATCGCGCGTTCGAGGGCAATGTACCCGGCACGGTCACCGACCCTGCAGGCCTCAAACTCCCAGCGAGCTTCGCGCTACGCGGAATTACCCGGCGCACCTCCGAGACTTGCGATTTCGCCCCGCTCAAGGTCAATTTCGCCGGCCATCCGCCGACCGGCTCGCTGTTTGCGGGGCAGAACAAGCTCAAGCTCGTCACCCATTGCCGCAATGCGCCGGGTTTTCAGCAGAACGTGCTGCTCGAATATGCCGCTTACCGGATGTACGCGTTGCTCACTCCATTTTCGATGCGGGCGCGTCTCGCCACCATCGACTATGTCGACGAGGCGGGCCGCCCGATCGTTTCGCGGGTCGGATTTTTCCTCGAAGATTCGGGTGATGTGGCAAAACGCAACAATATGCGCGAAGTGCGCGCCGCCGAGCGCATCCCGTTCGACTGGCTGAGCCCGGCCGACGCCGCCCGCTACGCCGTGTTCCAGGATTTGATCGCCAATCACGATTGGTCGATGCGGGCCGGACCGCCGGGCGATGAATGTTGTCACAATGCGCGTCTGATCGGAAGCGGCGCGCCCGGCCAGACCATCCCCGTGCCCTACGACTTCGACTTTTCCGGACTAGTCAACGCGCCTTATGCGACCGTCCCCGATCAGCTTCGGATCAACAACGTCCGTGAGCGGCAATATCGCGGCTTTTGCGTCCACGATGCTCAGGCGCTGGTGGCGGCGCGACAGCTGCGGGACAAGCGCTCCGCCTTGCTTGGAGTCCTGGCGACAGTCCCGGGGATGGACCCGCGGACGGTGCAGAACGCGACAATATTCCTCGACCGCTTTCTCGCCGGCCTCGCAACCGACGGCGGCGCGGCAAAAACCCTCAAAGGCTGCCTTGGCTAGGCCTTGATCTTTTCCGGCAGCGGCGGAGCCGCATCGTCGATCCCTTCATAATTGGCGAGATAGCGCTTCATTCCCTTGCGTTCGCCATATTCGGTCAGCCACAGAGCGGCGAAGGTAAAGTTGAACAAAATGCTGACCAGCGCCGCCAGTTCGACCGCACCAATGCCCGCGCTTAGGCCGATCCCGACCGCCATAAGAATGAACAGGGCATCGCCCGAACTCTTGAGCGAATTGCGAAACCGCACCGCGCCCGCGATCCCCGCCAGCGAGAAGGCCAAGGCAAGGCTGTTTTGAACGATGATCACGATCCCGGTGACAACCATCGGCAGGATGATAATGGTGTTGACAAGCGACTGGTCATATTCGTCGCCGCTGCGGACGGACATATAAACCCAGCTGACTGGAAAAGAGGCGAGCATCGCGCCGAAGATCGCGGCCGCCAGCCAGAACAGGCTTTGGCCAAGGTTCTCGACATGCGCGGCGCGCACCGCTTCGGTCGCTTGAAGCGGATTCTTGGCCGGCTGGCTGATCAATTGCTCGACCCCACCGATCGGCAGGTAATCGCGCACTCCGGGCCATAGGTGGACCGCGACATACACCACGATCCCGATGACCAGATAATAGAGTGCTAATGTTCCTAGCAGACGTGTCGCGCGCATCTTGTTTCCCCCTGTGATGTGCAATCGTCGTCAATCCCAGTTGTGGACCTTCTTTCGTTTTTCGATGTCCTTGGGAAGTTTGTAATTTGGGATCGGCTCAATGACCATGAACCGCTCCTTCTTGGGTGGCCCGTCGAGTGATGGCCAGTCGATCTCGGGCAATGGCAATTCCGTATCGGGCACCTTGTCGAGAAAATCGCGGAGGAGAGTCAGTCGACCGACCTGTTGGTCGTTGAAATCGACCAGGGTCCACGGCGCGAAATCGGTATGGGTCGCGCTCAGCATCTTCTCCCGAGCCTCGGTATACTCCTGATAGCGGGTGCGCGCCTTGATATCGATCGGCGACAGCTTCCACCGCTTCATCGGATTGTGGAGCCGGTTTTCAAACCGCATTTCCTGCACTTCCTGGTCGCAGCACAACCAATATTTGAACAGCAGGATGCCGTCGTCGACGAGATGCCGTTCGAATTCTGGAGTCGCTTTCAAAAACGCATCGACCTGAGCCTCGGTGCAGTAGCCCATGACCTTTTCAACGCCGGCGCGATTGTACCAGCTGCGGTCGAACAAGGTCATTTCGCCAGCTGCCGGCAAATGCTCGACGTAGCGCTGGAAATACCATTGAGTCCGTTCGCGCTCATTGGGGCTTGGAAGCGCGACGATCCGGCACTGGCGCGGGTTGAGGCCGCGCGCGAACATGTCGATCGATCCGCCCTTGCCGGCGGTGTCGCGGCCTTCGAATACGATCACCACGCGCTGCCCGGTTTCCGCCACCCAGCGCGCCAGAGCGCTCAATTCCCGAATGTGCGGCTTGAGCAGATGCTCATATTCCGCTTTGTCTAGCTTGCTGTCGCCGCTCACTTGGCTTCCCCCTGCACTACCTGTGCCACGAGCAGCGCGCGAATGGAACTCCCAAGCCGATAGCGGAGTCGAAGTCCAATGCCGTCAATGATCGACCGACTGCTTAGGGCGCTTCTGACCGCTGCGCATATGCTGCTGCGCGCGGGCTGGTTTGTCCGCCGCCCGCGAACGCTCGGCGCGCACGCGCTGGCGCTGACGCCCGCCGGCAAAGTGATCCTGGTCAAATTGCGTTATGCCCGGGGCTGGCGGCTCCCCGGCGGCGGCCGGGGTGCCGGCGAACCGCCGGAGCAAGCGGTATTGCGCGAACTCACCGAGGAGATCGGGATGACCGCCCACGGCAAGGTCACTTTGGCCTGCGAACTTGACGAGAGCGCCGATTTCAAGCGCGACCTTGCCTCGCTGCTGGTGGTCGAAGACGTGCTCTACACACCGCCCCGCTGGTCGCTCGAGATCGAACAGATCCGCGAAGCTCCGCTCGATACTTTGCCCACAGACTTGTCGCCCCGGGCCCGGCGCTGGATCGCGGCGATCAAGGGCCGGGTCTGACTTATGCCCAGCGAAAGCGCGTCACCATCCGCCCGCCCAGCCAATCCACGACCTGCACTTAAATTCGCTTGGCCGACTACCATATGCGAAGGACCAAATTGACCTTCCGCACCAACCCGCGCTAATCAGAACATAAATGGAACGATGCTAATCCGATGCTGAAGAATATTTCCGTTCGAGGCGCCAGTGAGCACAACCTCAAGGGCGTCAATGTCGACATCCCGCGCGAGAGCCTGACGGTCGTCACCGGCCTTTCGGGTTCGGGCAAGTCGAGCCTCGCCTTCGATACCATCTATGCCGAAGGCCAACGCCGCTACGTCGAGTCGCTCAGCGCTTATGCGCGCCAATTCCTGGAGATGATGCATAAGCCCGATGTCGAGCATATCGACGGCCTCTCGCCGGCGATCTCGATCGAGCAGAAAACGACCAGTCGCAACCCGCGCAGCACCGTCGCCACGGTCACCGAAATCTACGATTACATGCGGCTTTTGTGGGCCCGCGTGGGAGTGCCCTATTCCCCCGCAACCGGCCTTCCGATCGAGGCTCAGCAGGTCAGCCAGATGGTCGACCGGGTGATGCAATTGCCCGAAGGGTCGCGCCATTATCTGCTCGCCCCGGTGGTGCGCGGCCGCGAGGGCGAATATCGCAAGGAGCTCGCCGAGTGGCAGAAAGCGGGCTTCACCCGGGTCCGCATCGACGGCGCCTTCCACGATATCGAAGAAGCGCCCGCGCTCGACAAGAAATACAAGCATGACCTGGAAGTGGTGGTCGATCGGATCGTGGTGCGCGAAGGCATTGAGGCGCGGTTGGCGGACAGCTTCGAGACCGCGCTTAAGCTCGCCGAGGGGCTGGCCTTTCTCGATCCGGCGGACGGGCCCGAACTCCCCCCCCGCAAGCGGGAGGTGAGTAGCGGGATGAAGCTCGACTATGCTCCCCCCGGCCGGATCACGTTCTCCGAGAAATTCGCCTGCCCGGTCTCGGGCTTCACCATCGCCGAAATCGAACCGCGGCTGTTCAGCTTCAACGCTCCCCAGGGCGCCTGCCCGGCCTGCGATGGGCTCGGCGAGAAACTCATCTTCGATGAGGACATCGTCGTCCCCAACCACAATCTCGCGATAGCCAAGGGCGCGGTGGTGCCGTGGGCCAAGTCGCAACCGCCGAGCCCCTATTACATGCAGGTGCTCTCCAGCCTCGCCCGCGCCTACGACTTCGACCTCCAGACCCCGTGGAAAGATCTGCCCGAGGAAGCGCATTACGTCATCCTCCACGGCACCCGCGGCCGCCCTGTCACCCTGCGCTTCGTCGACGGCAAGCGCAGTTACGAGGTCAAGAAGCCGTTCGAGGGCGT
>JBDSRE010000047.1:0-3502 GCA_039929465.1 Sphingomicrobium sp.
GAGCCAATCGGCATTGTTCATGATTACCGCGTCCGACGGGCCTTCCCCAAAGGTCAGGAAACGCTCGAACACTTTGCGAATTCCGGCGATGTTGGAATCGATATTGGCGTCAGTGAGCAATTTGCGCGATTCGTCCTTCCCGCTGGGATCGCCGACCTTGGTCGTCCCCCCACCCATCAACACGATCGGCTTGTGCCCCGCCTGCTGGAGGCGGCGAAGCATCATAATCTGGACGAGGCTGCCGACGTGAAGCGACGGCGCGGTGGCGTCGAAGCCGATATAGGCAGGGATCACCTGACTTTGGGCAAGCGTATCGAGTGCCGCCGCATCGGTCGCCTGATGGATATAGCCGCGCTTGTCTAGTTGCTGGAGTAGGGTCGAGCGATAGGATGTCATTGCCTGCGCTTACTCAACTCGTCATGCTCGCGAAAGGACGGTAAGTATGGGCGATGCAGTTCGACCTATCGCCCCACCCTGCAAGCCCGCCGGGCAAGCCGCCGTTCAAGGTCTGGGCCAATGTCGATTATTCGGGCGAGTTCGGTGCGACCGCGTCGCTCAACATGTGGTTCGGGGTCAGCGCTCCGGCGAGCCGTTTCGTGCTTCCCGACCATGGCGAGCCGGGGCGGCGCGACGAATTGTGGCGTTCGACCTGTTTCGAGGCGTTTCTGCGCCCCGACGGCGATTCCGCCTATCAGGAATGGAATTTCGCGCCGGCGGGCGACTGGGCGGCCTATGATTTCACTGCTCGCAGGGAGGGCATGGCCGAAGCCGCGGTCGTCGCGCCGCCCTACGTACGGACGGAGGACAATCTCACTTGGTGGGCTTTCGGCGCGACTCTGTCGATCGAGTCGGGCCGCCGGTGGGCGCTGGGCCTGTCGGCGGTGCTAGAGGAGCGGGACGGGACCATTTCGCACTGGGCATTGGCCCATAATGGCGATCGGCCCGATTTCCACGACCCGGCTTGCTTCACCGCGGCGCTTGCCTAAGCCGTGCCAATGACCCTGTTCGGAATCGACCGGCTACTGGCCGAGCCGGAGCTGATGAAGCCGCTCAAGGGCAAGCGCGTGGCCTTGCTCGCCCATCCCGCTTCGGTCACCCGCGACCTAACCCACAGCCTCGACGCGCTGATCGGTGCTGGGGTCAAGGTCACCGCCTTGTTCGGGCCGCAGCACGGGGTGCGCGGTGACCTCCAGGACAATATGATGGAATCGCCGGACGAGACCGATCCGGCGACCGGCATTCCGGTGTTCAGTCTCTACGGTGAGGGGCGCCGGCCGAGCGGACAGTCGATGGGCACGTTCGATGTCCTTCTGGTCGATCTCCAGGATCTGGGCTGCCGAATCTACACCTTCGTCACCACGCTGCTTTATGTGCTCGAAGCCGCGGCCGAACATGGCAAGGCGGTGTGGGTGCTCGACCGGCCCAACCCCGCCGGACGTCCCATCGAGGGTAATATCCTCCAGTCCGGCTGGGAGAGCTTCGTCGGCGCCGGGCCGATGCCGATGCGCCACGGCATGACCTTGGGCGAGATCGGCCATTGGTTCATCGAGCAATTCAAGCTCGACGTGGATTATCGCGTAATCGAGATGAGCGGGTGGAAACCCGACAACGCGCCGGGCTTCGGCTGGCCTGCTGAGCGCATGTGGATTAACCCCAGCCCCAATGCCGCCAATCTCAACATGGCCCGCGCCTATGGCGGGACGGTCATGCTCGAGGGGACAAATTTGAGCGAGGGCAGGGGCACCACTCGCCCGCTCGAATTGTTCGGCGCGCCTGATATCGACGCCAAAGCGGTAATCGCCGAAATGCGCCGCATGGCGCCGCGGTGGCTCAGCGGCTGCACCCTGCGCGACATGTGGTTTCAGCCGACGTTTCACAAGCATGTCGGGGCGCTG
This sequence comes from Sphingomicrobium sp., assembly GCA_039929465.1. Taxonomy (GTDB): domain Bacteria; phylum Pseudomonadota; class Alphaproteobacteria; order Sphingomonadales; family Sphingomonadaceae; genus Sphingomicrobium. The sequence goes on from JBDSRE010000047.1 coordinate 1,896, forward strand.
TGCAACGGCATCTTCATCCACGCCGAAGGGCCAGGCTACGATCATTCGGCCTTTCGCCCGTGGCGGCTCCAGGCGCTTGGTTTCAAGGCCATTCGTTCGCTCTATTCCGACTATGATCTATGGCGCGATTTTGCGTACGAATATGTGTTCGAAAATCTCGCCATCGATGTCATCAACGGCGGCCCAGCGCTGCGCGAGTGGGTCGACGATGATTCCGCCGAACCTGGCGACCTCGATGGTTTTGCGGAGCCGGACGAACGCGCTTGGGCGGACCAGCGCGAGGCTCACCTGCTTTACTGACCGCATGCCTTTGCCCGCATCCCGTGGTTAACGAAGATGTAGGAGGTTTGCGCGTATCCCGCTGCCTGGGTTTGTTGGGAGCGGGCGATTCATGGCCACTCAGGGTATTGAAGAAATCACGGAAAACGCGATCCGCGCCGTCGCCCGCGACTGCGGGTCGCTGTCGATGGAGTGCAGCGATGTCTCGGGCTATGTCAGCGGCGTTTCGGACCGCATCGGCGAACATCTAAAGGTCCTCGACCAACTCGAAGAAGTCACTAACCGTTTGCTCAGCGATCAGGCCCGGGTGTCGGATTCGACCGACGAAGCGCGGCTGCTTTCGGAACAGGCCAAGGCCAAGCTCGAGGCCGGGCGCGACGCCATCGAAGGCACGATCCTCGGCTTCAAGGGGCTGACCGATTTGATCGTCCAACTGGGCGAGCGAATGGCCGGCTTCGCCTCGGCCATGGCCCAGGTTCAGACGGTCTCCTCGACGATCGAGACCATCGCCCGAAAAACCAACATGCTGGCGCTCAACGCAACCATCGAGGCGGCCCGCGCCGGGGACGCCGGGCGCAGCTTCGCGGTGGTTGCCGCGGAGGTGAAAAAGCTTGCCCATGACACCCGTGCAGCGACCAGCCAGATCGCCTCGACCATCGGCGAGCTGACCCGCGAGGCCGGCGCCGTCACCACGGAAATCAAATCGGGGGTCGAACGCAGCCGAGCGGCCCAATCGGGCTTCGGAACGATCAGCGAGACGGTTCGCGAAGTCAGCGAAATCGTCGGTATGGTCGATCGCCAGACCGAAGGCATCGCCCATTCGACCAGCATGATCCAGACCAGCGTCGACCGGGTGAAAGCCGGACTCACCGACTTTGCCGGCGACGCGCGCCACAACGGCACCGAATTGCAAACCGCTCAGAAACGCCTTGCCCACCTCGAATTATTGTCCAACAATATGCTCGACACACTCGCCAATTCGGGCGCCGAAATCGACGACACCCCGTTCATCCTCAAGGCGCAGGAAGTCGGCCATCAGATCATGGCCGCGATCGAGCAAGCCGTGGATTCGGGCGAAGTTTCAATCGAAGATGTGTTCGACCGCGACTACAAGCTGATCGAAGGCACCAACCCGGTGCAATATGAAGTCCGTTTCAACGCCGCGGCCGACAAATATGTCCAGCCGCTGCTCGACCGCACCAAGAGCGCCGACGGGCGGGTCATCGGTTCGGCGATCGGCGACGTGAACGGCTATCTTCCGACCCATTTGTCGGAGCGCTGCAATCCACAGGGCTCGGACCCGGTGTGGAACGATGAGCATTGCCGCA
>JBDSRE010000048.1:0-4876 GCA_039929465.1 Sphingomicrobium sp.
CCGTCGGGATCGCGAAGCCGAGCCTCGCGCCACATCCACGGCTGATTGCGCGGGCCGTGTTCGAAGGCGATCCCGCTTCGGGCCAATTTCTCGACCCGCTCGTCGAGGTCGTCGCACTCGAAATAAATCGCGGTCGTCGCCTGGACCTTTTCTTCCGGGTCGATCTGGACCGAGAAGGTGGTGCCGCCAGCGCATTCGAATCGCGCATAGCCATTGTCGGGGCTGTCGACGATCTGCTTGAGCCCGAGGCGGCGGTAGAAATCGACCGAGCGCCCATAATCGCTGCCGGTGATGGTCACCTGGTTGAGCCGCGGCCCATCGCCGACGTCGAGCCGGACATTGGCCTGGCCGATCGGCCCCGCCCCCTGCCCCAGCCCCGGGCCATCATGAATCGCGATGCGCACGAATTCGCGCGCCCGGGCCACCGAATCGCTCAGCGAGCAACCTTTGGCGAGGAACAGAGCGATGGCGCTTGCAAGCGTGCATCCCGTGCCATGGGTGTCCTCGGTGGCGATTCGCTGGCCCTGCCAGCTGGTCATATTGTCGGTTTCGATGAGCGCGTCGGCGAGCGCATCGCCCTCGTCATGACCGCCCTTGATCAGCACCGCGCACCCGAACTCGCCGACCAGATGGAGGGCGGCGGCGACCGGGTCCTCCTCCGACGTCAGGCGCTGCAATTCGGGCAGATTGGGCGTGGCGATGGTAGCGACGCTCATCAGCCGGCCGTAAGCCTGCACCGTAGCGTCATCGGCCAGCTCCGCGCCGCTGGTCGCGACCATCACCGGGTCGAACACGATCGGCAATCCCGGCTGATCGGCCCGCATCCGTTCGAGCCGCGCCGCGACCTGTTCCGCCGCGAACGCTCCGCCGATCATTCCGACCTTGACCGCATCGACTCCGATATCTTCGGCGACGGCATCGATCTGGGCGAGGATGATCTCCGCCGGAACCGGATGGACCGCGCTCACGCCAAGCGTATTCTGGGCAGTCACTGCGGTAATCGCCGTCAGCGCGTGGCCGCCAAGCATGGTCACGGTCTTGATGTCCGCCTGAACGCCGGCGCCACCGCCCGAATCCGAGCCGGCGATAATCAGGATCCGCGCGGTCCGGGTCATGCCTGCCCCCGCCCGCGCCCCCTGCGAAGCGAAATTCTCCATGTGCACGGGGTCAGCCTGTAATCGATAAAGGCAAACAAAGCGTTCACGCCGCCGCTTGAACCGCCGCGCAAATATCGTCGACCAGCCGTTCGACCAGTGCCTTATCGTCGCCTTCGGCCATGACCCGTATCAGCGGCTCGGTGCCCGATTTGCGGATCAGCAGCCGGCCTCGACCCTCGAGTTCGGCCTCGGCGACGGCAATGCGTGCCTTGACCGCTTCGTCCCGAAGCGGCGAACCGCCATTGTAGCGGACGTTCTTGAGCAACTGCGGCACCGGATCGAACTGGCGCAGCAAATCGCTCGCCGGGCGCTTTTCCTCGACCAATGCGGCGAGCACCTGGAGCCCAGCGACCAGACCGTCACCGGTGGTTGAATGGTCGGTGAGGATGATATGCCCCGATTGCTCGCCGCCGACGTTGCAGCCGGTCTTGCGCATTTCGGCAAGCACATGACGGTCGCCGACGCTGGTCCGGGTGAGGCCAAGCCCATGGTCGGCCAGTTTGCGCTCAAGCCCGAGGTTGGACATCACCGTCGCCACCACCGCATCACCCGTCAAGGTGCCGCGGGCATGGAGCCCGAGCGCGATCAACGCCATCAACTGGTCGCCGTCGACCAAAGCGCCTTTCTCGTCGCACACCACCAGCCGGTCGGCGTCGCCGTCGAACGCAAGCCCGATATCGGCGCCGTTCGCCACCACCGCTTCCTGCAGCGCCTCGGGGTGGGTCGATCCGCAGCAGTCGTTGATATTGGTGCCGTCGGGGGTCACGCCCAGCGGAACCACCTCGGCGCCAAGCTCCCACAAGGCATCGGGCGAGACGTGATACGCCGCGCCATTGGCGCAATCGACCGCGATCTTGAGCCCGTCGAGGCGCAGATGATCGGGAAAGGTCGATTTGGCATAATGGACATAGCGGCCGCGGGCATCGTCGATGCGGCGGGCTCGGCCGATCATTTCGGACTTGGCCAAACGCGGTTTCTGTTCGAGCCGGTCCTCGATCGCATGCTCATCGTCGTCGCTCAATTTATAGCCGTCGGGGCCGAACAATTTGATGCCATTGTCGAAGAATGGATTGTGGCTGGCGGAGATCATCACCCCCAGATCGGCGCGCATCGACACCGTCAGCATCGCCACCGCCGGGGTCGGCATCGGCCCCAGGAGGACCACGTCCATGCCGACGCTGGTGAACCCCGCGACCATCGCCGATTCCATCATGTAGCCGCTGAGGCGCGTGTCCTTGCCGATGACCACCCGGTGACGGTGATCGCCGCGCAGGAAATGCGCCCCCGCCGCCTGGCCCACCGCAAGCGCGGTCGCCGCCGTCAGCGGCTCCTCATTGGTGGTCCCGCGAATGCCGTCGGTGCCGAAGAACTTGCGTGTCATGAACTGTGCTTAGCGCGAACTTCCCATATCCGTCATCCCCGCGAGGGCGGGGATCAAAAAATCGAACGAAAAGGCTGGGTTTGCGCCCGTCCTCCTTCGGACGGCTGCCTGAAAGTGTTGGTCAAAAAAGCGATCGTGAACACCATGACCCCAAAAGCAGCCGCTTGAATAATCCATGAAGGCGCCAAGCGGCGAAGCGACGCGAAATAGACGCCGATGGGGATTGCAAAGAGGACGGCAACATCCGTCACGACCCGCAGAAACTTGCCCCATTTGTCCGACATGTGCGGAACATATGCTCAAACTTAATCTCCGCAATGGGTGGAAAGCGGACATCAGGCCCGGCATGGTCGAGCGATGAAAGAGAGTCTTTCCACCGATGCGATTTTGAAGGCTTTGTTTCGCTCAAGCAGCGAACGAACGCCGGCGCAAAACGCAGGAACAGCGGCGCCCCGGTGGCGGACCTCCATTGCGTACAGAGCCGATATTGATGGGCTGCGCGCGTTTGCGGTCCTCATCATCCTCTGGTTCCATTCGGGGCTGCCTGGATTGCCGGGCGGTTTCATCGGGGTCGACATCTTCTTCGTGATTTCCGGCTATCTGATCACGTCGATCGTTCATCGCGATACCGGTGAGGACCGCTTCCGCTTTGCCCATTTCTATGAGCGGCGGTTCAGACGCATTGCGCCGGCGCTGCTCGTGGTCACGGCGGCGACAATGATTGCCAGCTTTCCCTTGCTGCTTGCCAACGAGCTCGACGAATTGGCCACATCGGCGATCGCGACGGTCGCAATGGTGCCGAACATCTATTTCTGGGGAGCGGTGAATTATTTTGAGCAGTCCTTGTGGGCCAGGCCCTTGCTGCAAACCTGGTCATTAGGGGTCGAAGAGCAATTTATGTCTTGTTCCCAGCCGCGCTGCTTATTGCCGAGCGTTACCGGTTGACCAGGCAGACGATCGCAACGCTCCTTCTTCTATCGTTCGCGCTGTGCTTCTATGCAACGCCGCTCAAACCCGCCGCATCGTTCTATCTCCTCCCGACAAGAGGGTGGGAGCTGATGATCGGCGCATCGATTGCTGTCGGCCTTGTGTCCGTTCCGCCCCGCCTTCGGGAAGCAGGCGCGATCAGCGGAGTGGCGCTCATGATTGCCGGGTGCCTGTTGCTGTCGCCCGAAATGCCGTTTCCAGGGTGGAGGGCTTTGCTGCCGACAATCGGCGCTGGGCTGATGATCGCGAGTGGCGCGCGCACGATCGCCGCGCGCGCATTTTCGCTCACGCCCATCGTCTATATTGGGCGTATCAGTTACTCCTTGTACCTTTGGCATTGGCCAATCTTCCTGTTGTTGAAGCACTGGCGAGCCGACTTGGAGCTACCGCCCTTATGGGCAGCTGGCGGAATAGCGCTCGCCTTTGCGTTGTCCGTCGCAAGCTATCGCTGGATTGAGCAACCCGCTCGCGGCCCGACAATAAAGTTTCGGCGCGTACTGCTCATGTCGATTGCCGGAGCGCTGGCAATCCTGGGCGCCTCGGCGATTGCGATCGCCAACCATGGCTTTCCCGGTCGCTTTTCAGCGCGGTTCGGCGATATGGCGGCCGGTCGAAAGGACTTCTCGAATCTCGGCTTTGCCTGCCTCCAGGACCCGCGCGATCGGGCGCCGCGACTTTGCCGGATGGGTCCGCCGGGTCCGCCAGAGGTGTTGCTATGGGGCGATAGTCACGCTGCTGCCATCTCCGAAGGCGTCGCATCCGGTCTCGGCAGGCCCGCCCTCTTCTTTGTAAACGCTGGCTGTCCGCCGACGCTGGGATCGGCGAACGCCGGTGTGGATCGAGATTGCGTCGCCCTCAATGCTCAGGCGAAGCGGCTCGTCGAAATCGATCGCAACATCAAAATTGTGGTGCTGAGCGCCTATTGGAATTTGCGCAAAAGGGAAGGCGGCGCATTGTTCTGGCCGTCGGTTCAGCAGCTCGTCGACCAGTTGAATGCGTCGGGAAAGCAGGTGATCGTCGTCGCCGGCATCCCCGAACCCGCTGTGGATGTTCCGTGGACGAGCGCGGTTCGCGAAAGCTTGGGACGACCGCCGTTGCGCCTGGTCTGCCCGCCCGCACGCGTTCCGCTCGATGGCATCACGCTGGTCGATGTATCGGCGGAGTTCTGCCGCAAGCCGGTCTACCTGTTGTTTTCCGATGCAAATCATCCAAGCCGCTTCGCTGGACTGAAGATCATCGCTCCGATGATTCGGCGTGCATCTCAAATCCGCGAATGATCTCTTTGCGGCGAACCGGGGCGGCGCATCATCACGGATAACAAGTGGTTGCACGTAATGTCTGCTTTGGGTGG
>JBDSRE010000049.1:0-3381 GCA_039929465.1 Sphingomicrobium sp.
ACAGCTTCGTCGACCGCAAGACCGACGTCTGCATCATCCCGCCCAACAGCTTCGCACTGGCGCGAACCATCGAATATTTCCGGGTGCCGCGCGATGTGCTCGTCATCTGCCTCGGCAAATCGACCTATGCGCGGTGCGGGATCATCGTCAACGTGACCCCGCTTGAGCCCGGCTGGGAAGGCCATGTCACGCTCGAATTTTCCAACACCACTCCGCTCCCGGCCAAGGTCTATGCCAATGAAGGCGCGTGCCAATTCCTGTTCCTGAAAGGCAATGAACCGTGCGAGGTCAGCTATGCCGACCGCGCCGGCAAATATATGGGCCAAAAGGGCGTGACCCTGCCCAAGCTATGACCTTTTTGGACGACGCCAAAGCGCGCGACTCCGCCGATCCGCTCGCCTACGCCCGGGAGCGATTCAGACTGCCCGAGGGCGTCATCTACCTCGACGGCAACAGCCTCGGCGCGATGCCCGCCGCGACTCCGGCGCGCCTTGCGGAGGTGGCGGAGCGTGAGTGGGGCGGCGATCTCATCGCCAGCTGGAACAAGCATCACTGGATTGATGCGCCGCACACAGTTGCGGCGCGGCTTGCACCCATCCTTGGCGCCCAGGCGGACGAGCTGCTGATCGCCGAATCGACCAGCATCAACCTGTTCAAGCTGATCGCCGCCGCCATCCGCGCCCGCCCGGGACGGACAACGATCCTGACCGAAACGGGCAACTTCCCGACCGATCGCTACATTGCCGACGGCGCCGCCGAGCTGCTTGGGCTTGAGGTCCGAGCGGTCGCTCCCGATGCGCTGGCCGGAGCGATCGGCAGCGACACCGCGCTCGTCACCTTGACCCAAATCGATTACCGCAGCAGCGCTCGGCGCGATATGGCAGCGATCAATAGCTCGGCGAAGGCGGCAGGAGCGCTTAACCTGTGGGACCTGTCGCATAGCGCGGGGGCGCTCAGGATCGACCTCAATGGCCTCGGCTGCGACCTCGCAGTCGGCTGCGGCTATAAATATTTGAACGGGGGACCGGGGGCGCCGGCATATTTGTTTGTCGCCAAGGCATTGCAGGAAGATCTCGCCAACCCCCTCCCCGGATGGCTCGGCCACGCCGATCCCTTCGCCTTCGCCGACGCTTATGCTCCCGCCGCCGGAATCCGCCGATTCCTTAGCGGCACTCCGTCGATCATCGCGCTTGCAGCGCTCGATTGCGGATTGGCGACGTTCGAGGGGGTCGCGATGGATGCGGTCGAAGCCAAGGCCGGCGCGCTTGGCGATTTGTTCATCGCCAGCGTCGAGCAGGGGTGCGGCGATCCGCTGCGCCTGCAATCGCCACGCGAGTCGGCCAATCGCGGGAGCCACGTCAGCTTCGCTCATCCCCAAGCGTATGCAGTGATGCAGGCGCTGATCGAGCAAAAGGTAATCGGCGATTTCCGCGCGCCCGATCTGCTCCGCTTCGGCTTCGCTCCGCTCTACAACTGCTTCGAAGACGCGGTTCGGGCGGCGGAAATCCTCACCGACATCCTCACCAGCGGATCGTGGGATCAGCCCAAATTCCACCAGCGCGCGCCGGTCACTTAGCCTCGATCATCAGCCGGCATCGGCAGAATCGCTTGCAAGCTTGGCCATTCCGCCTTCGAGGATGATATCGATCCAGTCGGCGAACGCCGAAGAGATGCGGACGACGAGTTTTTTCAGATCGCCATCCTTAAGCAAGCCGTCATCGCCAAAGGCATCGTCGGCGACATGGCCAAGATAAGCCTCGGGCTGCTGCATCATCGGCATGTCGAGGAACACGCAGCATTGGCGAATATGATGGTTGGCGCCAAATCCCCCAGTCCCGCCGGGAGAAACGGTGACGACCGCTGCGGGCTTTTTGGTAAAACAGCTTCCTCCATACGGGCGCGAGCCGACGTCGATCGCGTTTTTGAGCGCGCCCGACATCGAGCGATTATATTCGGGCGACACGAACAGCACTGCGTCTGCCTGTGCCACAACGTCGCGAAACCGGGTCCAGGCCGCCGGCGGCGAGCCGGTTTCCAGGTCCTGGTTGTAAAGCGGCAGATCGCCGATTTCGACGATCGTGCACTCGAGGCGATCATGAAGCGCACAGATCGAGCGGGCGACCTTGCGGTTGATACTGTCTTTGCGAAGCGAGCCGACGATGACGGCGATTTTGTGATTGGTCATGTCAGGCCCAATGCGCGGCGTAGACGTTAGGTTGCCGGATGGAACAGATTGACGCCGCCGAGTGCCATGGCGAGGATCAATCCCGCGATGATCGCCAACAGCAGGATCTTCACCCGGTGGTGGCGCTGGCGCAGATCGACGTCATAAGCGACGACGTCGAGCCAATATTTTCCAGGGGCTTGTTCGCGGATGATCCCGCGCCGCTGCATGCGTTCGAACTGCCGTTGCTCGAGGCCGCTGGACGGAGCGAACGGCAGCGCGCGATCGGGGCGAACAGAGTCGGCGGAAAAGAAATAATGCTGGATTTCGCGCCGGGCTCGGGCGACCAGCGCCGCTGCGGTGGCCATGGATTGCACCTCCTGTTGACCGCGATTGCCTAGCAGGCCTCAACGTCGGCCGCGATGAGGAATATTCGCCGGACGCCCCCGGCGCTCCGTCGTGCGCGTGCGGTCGCGGCGCTGGGGCCCAGCCCCGCCATAGCTGCCCTCGGGCATTTCGAAGCGCAGCGATCCGGTCACCGGATTGGCTTCGGCGAGGCGCAGGGTCAGCCGCTGGCCGGTGCGGTAAACATCGCCGCTGTCGTCGCCGATGAGCTGCCTGGCGGCTTCGTCGTAGCGGAAATATTCGCGACCGAGATCGCGCGCGAACAGGATTCCGTCGCCGCCGAGCCCGTCAACCGCGGCGAAAAAGCCGAAGCTTTGGACCCCGGTGATCCGACAATCGACCAATTGGCCGATCCGGTCCGACAGATATGCCGCGACATAGCGGTCGACAGTCTCGCGCTCGGCCTCCATCGCGCGCCGCTCAAGCCCGGAAATCTGCTCGCCGATATCGCCGAAGCGGTCTTCTTCCCCGGCGGGCAAGCCGCCCTCGCCGAGCTTGTAGGCGCGGACTAAAGCGCGGTGGACGAGGAGGTCCGCATAGCGGCGGATGGGCGAGGTAAAATGGGCGTAAGTGCCGAGCGCGAGCCCGAAATGGCCGAGCCTGTCGGGTGCGTAGCGGGCCTGCATCTGGGTCCGTAGGAGTTGCTCCATGATCTCCATTCGACCGTCGCCGTCGCCGACCGTGTCGATGATCCGGTTAAACAACGCCGGTGTGACCACTTGGCCAAGCGCGAACTCCACGCCGAAGGTTTTCAGATAGTCCTTGAGCGCGACCAGTTTCTCGCGGCTCGGGGCTTCGTGGACTCGGTACAT
>JBDSRE010000050.1:0-3093 GCA_039929465.1 Sphingomicrobium sp.
CGCTGGCCACGGACCGGAAGGCCCTTGCGATGACGAAGGCCGCGATAGCAGGCGAGGTCCATCAGGCGCTTGATGTTCATCGCGGTTTCGCGGCGAAGGTCGCCCTCGACGCTATGGTCGCGGTCGATTTCCTCACGGATGTGGAGGACTTCCTGGTCGGTCAGGTCCTGGACCCTTTTTTCCACGCCGATGCCGAGCTTTTCGGTGATTTGCTTGGCGGTGGTGCGGCCTATACCGTGAATGTAGGTGAGCGCGATTTCAACGCGCTTGTTGGTGGGGATATTGACCCCGGCGATTCGTGCCATTCCTGATCCTTCTTTAGCTCCACGGGCAGGTTGCCCATCTCGTCGCTAGTGAACCGCTTCCAAACGAAAAACCGACGCACGCACGAATGCGCCGCCGGAAACCGGAAAAACGGGATGCTCAGGAACTAGGAGCGTGGACTGGCCGAGTCAAGCCGACTAAGCGCGATCGCTTATGCAGCGCCTGACACTCGCCGGGGATATACCCGACAGCCTCAAGGGCGCAATCGTCGCGCTCGGCAATTTCGATGGTTTTCACAGCGGGCACCAGGCGGTGGTCGGACGCGCGGTGCAGCGCGGCTTCCACGAGCGCCGACCGGTAATCATCGCCACCTTCGAGCCCCATCCAGTGCGCCTATTCCGGCCTGAGGCCGAGCCATTCCGGCTGACCAGCCTCGACCAGCGCGAGGAGCTGTTTGCCCATGCCGGGGCCGACGCCATGCTGGTGTTCGACTTCACCACCGAGCTGGCAGCGACCAGCGCCGAAGACTTCGTCGAAGCCATCGTGCTCGGGACGATCGGCGCCGGGGGCATCGTAACCGGCGACGATTTCACCTTCGGCAAGGGCCGCTCGGGCAAGGTCGAGCGCCTTGCCGAACTCGCTGCGGCTCACGGCATTATCGCCGAAGCCGTGCGTCCGGTGCTGGCCCGCGACGAGCGCGTCTCTTCAGGCCGAATCCGCGAAGCGCTTGTCGAGGGGAATATGGCCGCCGCGACCAGGCTGCTGACCCGGCCCTACGCCATCGCGGGCGTGGTCGAGCAGGGCGACAGGCGCGGCCGCCAACTGGGCTATCCAACCGCCAATGTCGCGCTCGGCGATTACCAGCGCCCGCGCTATGGGGTCTATGCCGCGCGGGTCCGGCTCGACGACGGCAGCGAGCGCGACTCGGTCGTCAATCTCGGCATACGACCGATGTTCGTGCCCCCGAAAGAGCTGCTCGAGGCGCATATCTTCGATTTCGACGGCGACCTTTACGGACGGACCATCGAGGTCGCGCTCCACGCCTTTATCCGTGATGAGGCGAATCTCGACAGCATGGATGCGCTTGCCCGGCAAATGCGCGACGACGAAGCACAAGCGCGCCAATTGCTTGGCGCCGCCTAGGCGGTTGCAAATGTCCCCCTGACCGTTAGACGCCCGACGCAATGTCAGACGTGCCCAATAAGCCCGATTACCGCTCGACCGTATTCCTTCCGCGCACCGACTTTCCGATGAAGGCCGGACTCCCGCAAAAGGAGCCGGCGATCCTTGCCCGGTGGGAATCCGAAGGTCTGTACGAACAGACCCGCAAGGCGCGCGCGGGCCGCGAAAAGTTCATTTTCCATGACGGCCCGCCCTACGCCAATGGCGATATCCACGTTGGTCACGCGCTCAACCATGCGATCAAGGACACGGTCGTTCGCACCCAGACATTGCTCGGCAAGGACGCGCCCTACGTGCCGGGCTGGGACTGCCACGGGCTTCCGATCGAATGGAAGGTCGAGGAGCAATATCGCAAGAAAAAGCTCAACAAGGACGAGGTCCCGGTCAAGGAATTCCGCGCCGAATGCCGCGCTTATGCCCAGCATTGGGTCGATGTGCAGCGCGAGCAGCTGAAGCGCCTCGGAATCGGCGCGCGCTGGGACAAGCCCTATTTGACCATGAACACCAAGGCCGAAGGCAGGATCGTCGCCGAGCTGATGAAGTTTGCCGAAAGCGGCCAGCTCTATCGCGGCGCCAAGCCGGTGATGTGGAGCCCGGTCGAAAAGACCGCGCTGGCCGAGGCCGAGATCGAATATGAGGACATCACGAGCACGCAGATCGACGTCGCGTTCGAGATCGTCGAAAGCCCGATCCCCGAGCTGGTCGGAGCCTTTGCGGTGGTGTGGACGACCACCCCGTGGACGATCCCGGTCAACCAGGCGATCGCTTACGGGCCGGAAGTTGAATATGTGCTCCTTAAGCGGAGTGCCACTGCTTTGGGCTTTGAGGGTGACGACCAGTTCAACCTCAGCCAGACAGTTGGATCTGTCCTCGATGATGGGATGAACGAGAACACCAGCGCTTACCTTGATGCAATGGACGCAAAGCTTGCCCCAGGTTTAGCTGAAACTGGATTAGATAAACTTCCAACTTGGGCGCTCTTAGCAGCGCCCCTCATCGAGCAGTTTAACCACCGATTGGCAAAGCGCACTTCCACCTACGATTGGTCGAAAGATGGCTTGGGCGAAGTCGAGGTCGATTATATCGAAACCGGCGATAGCATTCGCCTGAAAGGCTCCGACCTCACCGGCACCATCGCCCGCCACCCGATGGCAGGTCGCCTCTCTTCCTCCTCCCCCCTCGAGGGGGAGGATCGAGGTGGGGGGCGCGGCGCGTCCGCGTCGCTAGAGAATCCTGAAACACAGGATCTTTCAGCCGATGACTCGGCTAGCCCCCACCCCAACCCCTCCCCACCAGGGGGAGGGTCTTTGGCGGAGTTCTTCGACCGTCCCCGCCCGTTCCTCCCTGGCGATTTCGTCACCACCGAACAGGGCACCGGTCTGGTCCACATGGCGCCCGACCATGGCGAGGACGATTTTGAGCTGTGCAAGGCTCACGGCATCGGCCCGGTGTTCGCGGTTGAGGGGGACGGCAAATATCGCTCCGACTGGGCCTGGCTCGGCGGGCAAGGCTCCGTCATCAACAATAAATTTAACGCCCCCGACGGGCCGATCCTGACCGATCTGCGCGAGGGCGGCGCCCTCCTCGCCGCGAGCGATTTCAAGCACAGCTACCCGCACAGCTGGCGTTCAAAAGCCAAGGTCATCT
>JBDSRE010000051.1:0-4771 GCA_039929465.1 Sphingomicrobium sp.
AGCACCGAGACGTCGAACGTGCCGCCGCCAAGATCGTAAACTGCGATCGTTTTACCGTCGTCCTTTTCAAGACCGTAAGCGAGCGCTGCAGCAGTTGGCTCGTTGATGATGCGCAGCACTTCAAGTCCAGCGATCTGGCCGGCGTCCTTGGTCGCCTGGCGCTGGGCGTCGTTGAAATACGCGGGGACGGTAATTACCGCCTGAGTTACGGTCTCGCCGAGATAGGCCTCAGCGGTTTCCTTCATCTTCTGGAGGATGAAGGCCGAGATTTGCGACGGCGAATAATCCTTGCCGCCGGCCTGTACCCAGGCGTCGCCATTGGTGCCCTTGACGATCTTGTAGGGCACCAATTTGGTGTCTTTCTTGGTGATCGGATCATCGAAGCGGCGGCCGATCAAGCGCTTGACCGCGAAAATGGTATTGTCAGGATTGGTCACCGCCTGGCGCTTGGCCGGCTGACCGATCAGGCGCTCGCCCTCCTTGGTGAACGCAACCGTCGACGGCGTCGTGCGCGCGCCTTCCGAATTTTCGATGACCTTGGGCTTGCCGCCTTCCATGACTGCGACGCAGCTATTCGTCGTGCCCAAATCGATACCGATGACCTTGGCCATTGTCGTCTCTCCTATGCCCCTCTCCAGCCATTCTACGACGGCCGGAATGCGTTGATTTCGGAGGCGATATAGGTGGCGTTCAAACCACTACAAGGACGCGAAACGACATCGAATTGGCGAAATCGCGCCTCAGATCATCGCCATGCCGCCGTTGACATGGAGAGTCTGGCCGGTGACATAGCCGGCTTCCCTGGACGCCAAATAGACGCAGGCTGCGCCGATATCCGTTCCCTCGCCCATCGCTCCAAGGGGTATACGGGCAAGGATTGTATCGCGCTGCTGGTCGTTGAGTGCGTCGGTCATCGCCGAGGACATAAAACCCGGCGCGATCGTGTTGGCGGTGATGCCGCGGCTAGCAAGCTCCTGCGCCACCGCCTTGGTCATGCCGATGAGGCCCGCCTTGGAGGCAACGTAATTGGCCTGCCCCGGATTTCCGGTCACGCCGACTACCGAGGCGACCGAGATGATGCGCCCGAAACGCGCCTTCATCATTGGCCTTGCTGCAGCACGCATCAGCCGGAACGCGGCATCGAGGTTAATCGCGATTACCTCCGCGAACTCCTCGTCCTTCATCCGCATCAAAAGGTTGTCGCGGGTGACCCCGGCATTGTTCACCAAGATATCGAGCTTGCCACCAAGCGCGTCTACGGCCAGGGGCACCAACCGGTCGACCGCTGCTCCGTCGGAAAGATTGCACTGCAAGGCGACATGATCGCCGCCCAGTCCGGCGCGGAACGCCTCCAGCTTTTCATTGTTACTGCCCGACAAAACGAGCCGCGCGCCCTGCTCCGCAAGCGCGGTCGCAATCGCGCTTCCAAGCCCGCCCGAGGCACCGGTTACAAGCGCCGTCATCCCCGAAAGATCGAACATCAATGAAGCTCCTTGGCCATGGCTTCGATATCGGCGATTGCAATCAGGCTCGTCACCTGCGCGTCGGGAGCAGTGCGCTTAACCATTGGGCCGAGCACCTTGCCGCCCAGTTCGACGAATTCCTCGACCCCCGCCGAGGCCATGTTGGCAACGCTTTCGCGCCAGCGGACCATACCGGTGACCTGCTCGACTAACTGATCGATGATCGCTTCAGGGTCGCTGACCGGAGCCGCTGTAACGTTGGCGTATAGCGGCACCGCCGGAGCTGTGAGCGTTACCGAGCCAAGCGCTTCGGCCATGGCATCGGCCGCAGGCTGCATCAGCGCACAATGGAAAGGTGCCGACACTGGCAAAAGAACCGCGCGCTTGGCACCCATGCCCTGAGCGATCGCGACCGCTCGGTCGATCGCCGCTTTGTCACCCGAAATCACGACTTGGCCAGGGTCATTATCATTGGCGACGGTGCAGATTTCGCCTTCAGCAGCGGCGTTGGCGATACGCTTGGCCATGTCGAGGTCGGCGCCGAGCAGCGCCGCCATCGCCCCTTGGCCCACCGGCACCGCCGCCTGCATCGTCTCCCCACGCAGTTTGAGCAGCTTGGCCGTGGTCGCAAGGTCAATGCTTCCGGCCGCGCATAAAGCCGAATATTCGCCCAGGCTGTGCCCCGCCACGACGCTCGCAGCCTTGGCTAAATCGACTCCGCCGTCGCGGGTCAATGCGCGAAACACCGCCATCGATTGGGCCATGATCGCGGGCTGCGCATTGACGGTCAGACGGAGCTCTTCCTCCGGCCCCTCACGCATCAGCTTGAACAGATTCTGTCCCAATGCCTCATCGATTTCGGCGAAGGTGTCGAGGGCTGTCCGGCTGGCCTCGGCCAGCGCCGCGCCCATCCCCACCGACTGACTGCCCTGCCCCGGAAAAATGAATGCGCGCATCGTTAGTCCTGTTGGTATAGCGTGGCCCGAGACCTAGGCCGCGAGTGGGCATCTTGCCAAGTCTCAAAGGGGGAACAATGTCCGGCGCGACCGATCCGCAGACAGCGGTTCATCAGCAAACCGACCTCCCGCTACGCCAAGGCTTCGGACCATGGATGAGCATGGCGATGGTCATCGGCACCTTGATCGGATCGGGCATCTTCCTGCTCCCCGCGGTGCTCGCTCCCTACGGGCCGAACATCCCCTTCGCCTGGGCAATCTCGATCGGCGGCACCTTTTGCATCGCCTATTCCATGGCCCAACTGGCCAAGCGCATCCCCGGCGGGCCGGTGGTGTATATTACGCGCGCTTTCGGCGACCTGCCGGCATTCATCGCGACTTGGAGCTATCTCGCAACCGTTTTGTCGGGGCTTGCAGCGGTCGCTTTGGCGATGGCCGGCGCCTTGTCCTACGTGTTCCCCGCACTCGCCACCACAAGTGGGATTTTCGCGGTCTCGGCGGGATCGATCGTGGCGCTGACGATTATCAACCTGAGCGGAATCCGCACCGCCGGGCGGGTTCAGGTTGCGTCAACGCTGATCAAGCTGTTTCCGCTCGTTCTGGTGCTCCTTTTCGTCCTCTCGCGTGTCGGCACGGGAACGCCGCTCGAGGCGCTTGCTCCGGCACCGGTCACCGGCGCGGGAATCCTCGCCGCCGCCTCGCTGACCCTGTTCGCGTTGACCGGATTCGAGGTCGGCGCGATCACTGCTTCAGTCACCGAAAATGCCGAGCGCAATGTTCCGCGGGCGCAAATCTGGGGCGTGGCGTTTACCGGCCTTCTCTACCTTGCGGTGACCATGGCGCTGCTGTGGATCCTGCCCAGCGACGTCGCGGCTTCAAGCAAGGCGCCGTTCGCCGACGCGATCACGCCGATCCTCGGGCCCGCAGCGGGTACGTTCATTGCGATTATCGTTGCGATCAGCGCGTTCGGGGCCAATAATGCCTTGCTGCTTGCGGCCGGCGAAATCCTCCATTCGATCGCCCGGCAAGGCGATGTCCCGCCACTGTTCGGGCGGCTTAGCGCAAAGGGCGTGCCGACCGCCGCGATCATCGTATCAAGCGCGGTCGCGGTCGTCTTGCTTAGCGTTAGCAGCGCCCCAAGCTTCGTCGAAATCTACGCCTTCGTCGCATTGGTCTCGGCGGTCGGTTCGTTGATCCTCTATGCGCTGTGTGCGGGCGCGGTGCTCAAGCTCAGGCTGACCGGCGGCGGCCTCGGCACATTGCTCGCGGGCATTGGAATTCTCTATTCGATCGGGATGTTCTTCGGCGCCGGGTGGAACGCGACCAGCTGGGGCATCGCCTTCGCGCTCACCGGCCTTCCGGTCCGCTGGCTCAGTCGCCGCTTCTGGCCCAGCCGGGCGAGGGAGGCGATTTCAGGCGTGCCTGCGGAATGAATCCGCGCAGCCGCCGGGCAAAGCTCTGCAAACACACTTCGCTCGTGCCCAGCGGCCCGGCTTCGTAAGCCTCGCTCTCCATGCCCTTCTGAACTCGGCCGATGAGCATTGTGTCCTCGGCATTGACACGGCGGTTGATGCGCCAGTTTAACGCCCGCGCGGCCTTCATTTCCCGGCGCTCATCGGGCAGCGCGTAACCGATCTCACGAATGACGCTGCTGGTAGCGCTGACCGGCAACCATTGCATGAAATCGACCTGGTCGGGATAAATGTCGAAGGCAAAGCACGGGAACAGCTTGAAATAGAGCCACTTGCGCTGGTGGCTGTCGGGAAGGTGATCGACCTTCGGCAAGAGCTTCTGGTAAGCGCGTTCGGACGGGTTCGCGCTCGGCTCGTCGCGCAGCTCGCCCTCCATCCGGTCAACCCATTCGGCGGCTTCGATGGCATAGCTTTTGCCGAACAATCGAGTCAGTCCCGGATGGCCGATCGGGATATGCAGATGATCCGAGTAATTGTCGGCGATGGTCTTCCAGTTGAGGTCTCGCTGGCGCAGCGTCACGCGGCCGATCGCGCGCAAATTCTCGAACCGATACGGCGTGATTTCGGAATCGTAGGGCGCCATAATCTCGGCGACACTCGGCAGGCGCTCCTCAAGCCGAACGAACAGGAAGCCGCGCCATTGCTCTAGCGCGACCGGCTTGAGGCCGTATGCCGCGCTATCGAGCCCGAGATATTCGTGGCGCTGCGGAACCCCGACCAAGGCGCCCGAGCGGTCGTAACTCCACGCGTGATAGGGGCAGGTCAGTACCTTGGCGCACCCCGCCTCGCCATCAACCAGCCGAGACCCGCGGTGGCGGCACACGTTGTGGAACGCGCGGCACTCTCCATCGTCGCTGCGCATGACGATGACGGATTCGCC
>JBDSRE010000052.1:0-16744 GCA_039929465.1 Sphingomicrobium sp.
GATGATCGCCGGATCGTCGGCAAACGCCCGGTCCCCCGCCAGGGGCAGGAAATCGTCGGTCATGCCGATCACGAAATCCTTGAAATGCGGCCGGTCTGGATGACGCGCCACTTGCGACTTCTGCCACGGGGTCAGCCGCGCATAGGTATCCTTGAGCAATTTGGCCGACTTGGCCTCGAGCCGCTCGACATCGCTGTCGATGTCGATCGACCCTTCGCTCGCGGTCTCGCGCAATTCGGTAAGGCGCCGTTCGAGTTCGGCGATCGGCTTTTCAAAATCGAGGTAGGTCATCATGGTCGGCGCGGGAGGTAGGCGGGGGATCGGCCACCGTCAACGTGGCCATTTGTCTCAGGGCTTTCGTGCCAATGGGTGACGCTCGTTGACCAACTGCACCAGCCGCTCGCTGTCGACATGAGTGTAAATCTGGGTGGTCGCGATGTCGGCATGGCCAAGCAAGGTCTGCAGCGCGCGCAGATCGGCACCTCCGGCCAGCAGATGGGTTGCAAAGGCGTGGCGAAGGACGTGCGGGCTGACCCGGTCGGGGGGAATCCCGGCATCAGCGGCGAGCGCTCGGACGATCTGGAACAATCGCACCCGGCTGAGGTGCTTCTTGCCACTCGGGAACAGCCATGGGCCGCCCGCGACATGGTCCAGCCACGCCGCCACCGCCGCCTGCGCGCGCGACGAAATCGGCACCAGCCGTTCCTTGTCCCCCTTACCGCGGATCATGAGGAAAGGTTGGGAGGGCCTGACCGCGCCGCGCGGCAAGGCAATCAGCTCGCTCGCCCGCAAGCCCGAACCATAGAGCAGTTCAAGCAGGGCGAGGTTACGCACTGCATTGGGTTCGTCGCTAGCCGCGCGCGCTTCGATCGCCTCGAACATGCGCACCACTTCGCCTTCCTCTAGGATTCGCGGTAGCGGCCGCTCGAGGCGCGGGCGGGGCAACGCCGCCGAGGGATCGTCGGTGCGGATGCCGTCATCGATGAGGAAGCCGAAGAAACGCCGAAGCGCGGCAGAACGGCGGGCGACCGTTGAGGGTGCAAGTGCCGCCCATTGCTCGCCCAGCCGCGACAGGTCGGCAGCGGTTGCGCCGCCAAGCGCAGGGATGGTTTCCGCGGCACGCTCAAGGTCGCCGCGATAGGCAGCCAGAGTGTTGATCGAGGCACCGAACTCGGCCGCCAGCATCTCAAGAAAGCGGTCAACCAGGGCGCGGTCGTCAGCGGTCACCGAAGCGACCGCCCTTGCTCGCCATTGTTCACGTCCGCGACAGCGCCTCCGCGGCGATCATCCGCGCCGTGAAATCCTGGCCGCCGCGCTTGAGGCCGGAAATGGCGTGATAGAGATGCGCCGCGGATGATTTGGACCAGCCGCTGGCCTGGAATCCCGTTCCTGCCAGAACCAGGACCGTCCCCGCCTGCTTCCGCATTGCCGCGGCGTCGATCATCCGAGTCCAGCTGGTCGTCCGGCCAAGGCCGAAGCCGTTACGGCGATTGATCGTATTGGCCTGACTCTCGGTGATCCGACCGAGCCCGGCAAGACCGGCGACGAGCAAGGCGCTGCGTTGCTTGCCGGCGCTCTTGTCGCGGCCGATGAAGGCGTTGATCCGGCCAGTGCTGACCCCCGCATCGACTCCCTCGGGCGCAGCAATCGCGAGCATCGCCCAGCAGCGGTCGGCCTCAACGTCGCCCATCGAGCCGACCGCCTTGAGCCAGCGCGCCGCCCGGCGGTCGTAGCCCGCCGCGAGCATCGCCGAAATCAGTCCCGGCGCGTCTTTCTCGAGCTCGGCATCGGGTGCGATCATACTTGCTGCACGAGCGACGACGGCGCGCGCGCCTTCTGTTCTGAGATCGTCGCCCTTCATCGCCAGAAAATGGCGGATGGCGTCAAGCTTGGACTCGCGGTCCTTGCCGACATATGCCAGACGGAGCGTCCACGAATCGGTCGTGGGAAGATCGGTCGGGTCGGTCGAATCGTAAATCGCCGAATAGAGGTCGATCATCGATTGCGACGAAAACACTCCCATACCAGTGGCGATGTAGGCCGATTCGAGGCGCGCCGCGGGCTCGATTAGCGCGGCTCGCGCCTGGAACGCCCGCAATTGCGGCGACGCTTTGGTCAGAAGCCGGTCGGGAGGAGTCAGACCGGTCGCCGTTGCGAGTCCGAAACGCCATGCGTTCAGGCGCTCGACCGGGTCCCATTCGATGGTCGTCGAGCGACCCGTATTCGAACCCGCACCGACCACCTTTTCGGCCAGTGCCAGATCGATTCCACCGATCCGGCCGTTGCGCCGGGCGTCCCCGATCTGCGCCGAAGCGATCTGCGGCTCACCCGACAGCGACGAGCACATTGCGGTCACCAGCGGCCGCACCGCGCGCTCATATTTGCGCATCGCTTCTTCAAGCGGGCACAAGGCCGCCGGATCGCCATCGGCAAGCGCGCTTTGGACCGCGACCTGGACCATCTTGGGGCTGAAGCGGTTGGTGTCGACCCCGGCGACGAGCAGCCGCGCGGCATCGGCTTCACCCATGCGCAAGAGCAGCCAGGCGCGCTCGGCGGTCCAATCTACTGGATTGACGAAGCGCGGCGCCGGCGCCCTGGCCAGTAGCGCGTTGCGAAGCGCAATATGCGCCCACCGCGAGGCGATCGGCGTATCCATGCGCCGCATCAGGGTCGATAGAAACGCGCCATTCGCGGCACCCCAGGGCGCTCCGCCAAGCCCGATATCGGCGGGATCGAGCACCCCTGTCGAAGCCGGGTCGCGGCGCGCCCACGATGGATATTCGACCGCTGACGGCGGCAGCGGCGCCACGGTCACGTTCGAGACGACTTCAACCGTGCTTTCGGAGGCTCCCGTGGCGGGACTTGGCCTCACCGCCGTCGGTTGATCAACTGGAGCAACGGCATTGGCAGCGGGCGTTTGCGCGGGAGGCGCAGTGACCGGAGCTTGCACCTGCTGGGCAATCGCCGGGATCGCCAGCGCCAGCGCCGCCGCGCCCAGAAGCCAGGCCTTACTGGGCATTGCCGCTTTGGGAGACATCAACCTCGATGGTCTTGACCGGCTGCTTCGTCGGGACGGTCGAAAAATAGGTAATCCCGCCGGCAAGCAGGAGGAAGAAGACAACAAGCATGGCCATTCGCGACATTGGGTTTCCGCTCGAAAATTCGCTGTGACGCGCTTTTGCAGACCAAGGCTGGCGCTGTATAGCCCATAATGTGAGTGATTTATCGAGCCGTCTCGACCGCCCCGTGGTGCTGGTCGGGCTGATGGGTGTTGGAAAATCGACTGTTGGACGAAGGCTTGCCCGAAGGCTCGGCCTGGCGTTCGTCGACAGCGATTCCGCGATTGAGGACGCGTCGGGTTATTCGGCGGCCGAGGTGTTCGAGCGCTTCGGAGAGAAAGACTTCCGCGATGGCGAGCGGCGGCTGGTCGCTCGACTGGTCAGCGGGGAGGTTCGGATCATTGCCACCGGCGGCGGCGCGTTCATCGATCCGCGCACGCGCGAATTGCTCAACCAGCATTCGATCACCGTGTGGCTCGACGCGCCGGTCGAAGTGCTGGCCGAGCGAACGGCGCGCCGCGACACCCGCCCGCTGCTCCGCAACCATGATCCCAAGGCTACGCTCGAGCGCCTGTCCGACGAGCGGCGCCCGTCTTATGCCGAAGCCCATATCCATGTCCGAAGCGGTGAGGGGGCGCATCGCGACGTGGTCGATTCAATCATCGCCGCGCTCGCCGATTATGTCGCTTCGGGCTCGCCATCCTGAACCTGAGGATTGCCGGCGTCGTCGGGAACTCCATCGGGCAATGATCGGTCCGCGCTAAAAGCCGTCTCCTCGCCGGCGTGAAGGTCGCCCGACTGGCTTTGGCGTTCGAGCCGCTCGTTGTCGCGGGCTCGATAGGCGCGTTCGACCCGTCCGACCTCGTCTGCCGATATTCCGACCGACTTCAGCGCCGCGCGACCCATGGTGATCGCGCTTTCAAACATCTCGCGCTGGGCAAAGGCGAGGTCGAGCCGGTCTAGCTCCATCAAATGTACCCGGTCGAACGCTCGGACCATCACCGCCGCCTGGGGAAAGGCGTCGAGCACCTTGCCAAGCGCCTCCCGGGTCAGCCCGCCGTCCGAATTGTCGTTGCAAAAGGCGATGATCTTGGCATCCTGCGCACCGGCGGTGCGGAGCAGATCGACGCGCAGTCCGTCGCCATAATAGACCTTGGTCCCGAATTCGTCGGCGCGCTCGATCATGCCCGGCTCCTTGTCGATCAGGGTGACCCCGATCTTTTTCGCCTGAAGCATTTGCGCGACGGTCTGGCCGAAGCGGCCGTAGCCAACGACGATCGCCGAGGTATCGGGCGATTTTTCGGGGCCGTCGAGGCCGTCCGCGCTCTTTTCCTCGCGGCGGTCGAGCCAGTCGGTCAGGCGCATCAGGAACGGAGTCGTGGCCATCGACAGCACCACCGCCGCGCCGAACAGCGACGCCGCCTCAGGGGTGATCAGCTTACCGGCCGCAGCCAAAGCGAACAGGACGAAACCGAATTCACCGGCCTGGCTGAGCAGCAGGCCGAGCCGCACCGAGCGGCGCCATGGAAGCCCGAAGCCGCGGCCGAGGCCGATCATTACCACCGCCTTGATCGTGACGACCGCCGCGGCCACCCCGATCACCGTCAGCGGCCGAGCGGCGATGGTGCCAAGGTCGAGCAGCATTCCGACCGAAAGGAAGAACAGACCCAAAAGCAGCGAGCGGAACGGCTCGATGTCGCTTTCAAGCTCGTGGCGGTACGGGCTTTCGGCGAGCATCACTCCGGCGACGAACGCGCCGAGCGCAATCGACAGGCCGAGCGTGTGCATCAGCGCCGATACCGCGACCACCACGAACAGGCCGGCAATGACGAACAATTCCTGTTCGGCGATGCTGCCGATCAGCCGGAACAACGGCCCGAGCACGAAACGCCCGGCAATCACCAACCCAACCACCGCGCCGATCGTATACAGTGCAAGGGTCAGACCGGTCGGCGCCGATGGATCGGGGGCAACCCGAGAAATCGCCGCGACGATGGTGATCAGCGGGACGATGCTCAAATCCTGGAACAGCAGGATCGAAAACGCCCGCTCGCCGCGCGGGGTGTTGAGCAGATGCGCCGAGCGCAACATTGGCAGCACTTGAGCGGTCGACGACAAGGCCAAGGGCAGCCCGAGTGCAAGCGATGCTTCCCACGAGACACCGAAAACGGCGCGGATGAACAGACTCAGCGCAAGCCCGGCCAGCACCACCTGCGCCAGCCCGAGGCCGAATATGTCCTTGCGCAGTCGCCACAGCCGGCTCGGGTTGAGCTCCATGCCGACGATGAACAGCAGCAAGGCAATGCCGAGTTCGGTCAGTCCCGCGAGCCGGTCGGGGGCGGTGATCCAGCCCAGAGCCTGCGGTCCAATGACCGCGCCGCCGACGATATAGCCCAAGGTCGCACCGAGCTTGAGCTTGCGAAACAACAGCACGAATACCAACCCCGCGCCGAGCAGGATCGCACTCGCCTCGAGCAGTGCGCTGGTCGCTTGTGCAGCCGCCTCGACGTTACCCATCGCGCCGCTCCGCCAATGCTGCGGCGAGCGCCCGGAACGGCAATATGATCGCCCCGTGCCGACCGCGCTTCGAGCGCGCCGGGGCCAGCGCATCGAGCCCGGGCCAACTGCCAGGATCGCCGCGCTCACCGGTCAGCCACGCGCCAAGCTCAGCCAGCGCGCCTTCGACTGAATCGTAGGTGGCACCAATCGCGCCCCGGGCGACCAGCGCCGCCGCCGCCTGGCCGAAGGCGCAGGCGGTGACGTCCTGCGACAGGACTTCGAGGCGCCCATCGCCATCGACCATCACTTCAGTGTGAATAGTGCTCCCGCAAGTCGGGGAGCGCAGCTCGGCCAAGCCATCGACGCGCTTCAGCGGCGTCGGCCCCTCAAGCGATGCCGCAAGGCGCAGGATGTCGATGGTGTAGGTGGGCGCGTTCATCGTGCTAAACACGTTTGTCCTGAGGGTAGTCGAAGGGCGCCCTTCGACTGCGCGCGTCGCGCTCCGCTCAGGACGAACGGAATTGGCTTCACTCCCGCCGCCAGGTCGTGCCCGCCGGTCCATCCTCGAGCATTACACCCTCGGCCTGAAGCGCGTCGCGGATTCGGTCGGCGGTGGCGAAATCGCGGTTCGTCTTGGCCAAGTTGCGCGTATTGACTAGACCCTCAATCCGATGGGCGTATTCTTCCGTCATCCCCAAGAAGGTGCGAAACCATGCGTCCGATCCTTCACCCATCAACCCTAATAGGTTGGCAGATGCTCGCAGATTTGCAGGGTTCTCGATGGCCACGAGGCGGGAGATTGCCAGTGGGGTGTTGAGATCGTCGCACAAAGCTTCGACCACTCCCTTGTCAATTTCGCCGATTATTTGGTCATCGAAGCCAAACCGATATAGTCGATCCAACGTCGCTTTGGATTGCGCGATCAAGCTTTCCGTCCACGGTAATGGCTTGCGGTAATGCGCCGACAGCAGCGCCAGCCTCAGCGTCTCCCCTTTATGGATCTTCAGCAGCTCCTCCGGAGTCACCACATTGCCGATGCTCTTCGACATTTTCTCCGCGCCCATGTCGAGGAAGCCGTTGTGCACCCAGTGGCGCGCCAGCGGTGCTCCGGCGTGGGCGCAGCGGCTTTGCGCGATTTCGTTCTCATGGTGCGGAAAGATGAGGTCGAGCCCGCCGCCGTGGATGTCGATGGTCTCGCCGAGATGGGCGCGGATCATCGCCGAACATTCGATGTGCCAGCCAGGGCGCCCTTTGCCCCACGGCGAATCCCAGCCGATCTCGCCCGCGCCGCTCGGTTTCCAGAGCACGAAATCGCCCGGGTCGCGTTTGTACGGCGCAACCTCGACCCGGGCGCCGGCGAGCATCGCTTGCGCATCGCGGCCGCTAAGCTCGCCATAATCCGCCCACGATGCCACGCTGAACAGCACATGCCCCTCGGCGGCATAGGCATGACCAAGCCCGACCAGCCGCTCGATCATCGCCACCATCGCTGGGATTTCCCTGGTCGCGTGGGGCGCGATATCGGGATCGCCCACGCCCAGCGCGCGCATGTCTTCAAGGTAATGTTGTTCGTAGCGCTCAGTGATGACCTTCGGCTCGACCCCCTCTTGCGCGGCGGAGGCGATGATCTTGTCGTCGACGTCGGTGACGTTGCGGGCGTACGTGAGGCTAGTCTCGCCATATTGGTGCCGGATCAGCCGGGCGAGCGTGTCGAACACCACCGCCGGCCGGGCATTGCCGATATGCGCCCGGCCATAGACCGTCGGACCGCACACATACATGGTGATGCGCTGCCGGTTGAGCGGCACCAGCAAGCGCTTTTCGCGCGCCAGTGTGTCGTACAGTCGAATGCTGTCGGGCTTGCTCACGAGCTGGGCCGATTGCGCCGGGTTTCGACGAAATCGACGATCCCGCGACCGCTTGCGTTGAGCAGTGGATACGTGCGCGATTTGGTCATCCACTCCGGCCGGTCGGACTGCGGGCCATGAACCATGTCGGTGGCGAGGTTGGCGAGGAGGAAAAACAAAGTCGCCCCGAGCAGGCCCTTGATCGCCCCGAACCCGCCGCCAAGCACCCGGTCGATCGGCCCCAGTATCGAGCGGCGAGTACGCCCACCGATCGTGCCTGCCGCGATCTTGACCACCACGAAGGTGGGAATGAACAGGATCGCGAAGGCCAGTACCGCAGCGGCTGCGTGAGTGCTCCCGACCATCCCGTCGAGCCCGTTGGTCAGCTGGGCATGGAACAGTTTGAGAACCACAATTCCGACGATCCACGCGAGCAGCGAAATCACTTCGTAAACGAAGCCACGAACAAAGCCGATCGCGGCGCCGCCCAGAATAAGGAGGAAAACGAAGATATCGAGTACGGACATCGCTGCGGGTGGCTAGCCGAGGTGATCGCCCCACGCCAGCCCCACGCCAGCCCAACTCCGAACTTACGCCAAGCTTACGCCAGACCCATGCCATTCCTTCAGCCGGGCTTAATCCGCGCTTTTGGATATGGAGCGGCGTTCATGCCATAGCCACCGCGCGGGCCTTTCCGGCGCGCTTCGTTTCCTGGAGTTTGCGCTTTTGAAGCCGTCAACGGGCCTCGCCTTAGTCCTCCTCACGCTCGCGGTTCCAGCCGCGGCGAGGAAGGTCACGGTTCCGCCCGATAGCGCTTCGATGGTGGAAAACCGCCGCTATTTCACCGAGGATCCCGAGGCTCCGGTCATCGCTCCGAGGGATTACGACGTCACCGTGGTCGAATATCTCGATTACCAATGCCCGTATTGCCGCTCCAGTTCGGCGGCTCTCGACCAGCTCATCGCGCGCGACAAGAAGGTTCGTGTGCTGTTCCGCGACTGGCCGATCATCGCGCCCGAATCGCGGCTTGCGGCACAGGTCGCTATCGCCGCCAAATATCAGGGCAAGTATCTTGCGGTGCACAAGGCGCTGCTTGCAGCGCCGCGGCCACTCGACCTCGCCAAAATCCAGGCCGCGGCGGTCAAGGCGGGGGCGGACCTGACGCGCCTCAAGGCCGACATGAAGGCGCATTTCCAGGACATCGACGATTTGCTCGAACGCAACGAGGATCAGGCGCTGATGCTCGGTTTCACCGGTACGCCGGGCTTCATCATCGGCAATTTCCAGAGCTTCGGCGGAATCACTCTCGCTGGCCTCGAGGAAACGGTCAGGGAAGCCCGTGCCAAGGCCAAGGGCCTGCCCACCACAATCCGCAAGTCTCGCGCCAAGAAATAGACTGAACTAAAAGCGATAGGTGATGCGCGGGGTTTGAACCACGCTCCGAACCGGCCTTCCTTGCGCATCCAGCGCCGGCTTGAATTTTCCCCGCTCGGTGATGATGGCGCAGGACTTAATATCGAAAATTGGATAGCCCGCCGATTCAATGACGGTGCAATTGGCGACCTTACCCATTTGGTCGATGAGCAGGAGGAACCTGCCCCGCCCCTGCTGATTACGATTCCGCGCTTCGACAGGAAAGTCGTCGTCCTTGAAGATATCGCGTAGTTTGACGCTCGCCGGACTCGCAATGGCACCGGTGTTCTTGCCATCATAATTCCAATAGCGCTTCAGGTCCCTGCTACAAGCCGCGAGATTGTCTAGAAGCGCGGGCATCGAGGTCAAATTGAAACTGAGCGGCGCGGTGTGTTCGCTGTCGAACGTGACGATTCGGGCATTGCGCGCGCCCTCCATCTGGGCACTGGAAAGATGATAGATGTCGAAGTGCCGCATGCGCGGCTTGGTCTGCCCATAACTGAGGTTGAAGGTCTTGGCCTGGAGCCCGTCAAAGGCCACTGTGGCAGCCAGTTCCTGGACAAATTCCGGCCCTGAACCCGTGCGGACGATCAGGACTTCGAAATTATCGCCAATCGGCGAAGGTTGAAGGATCAGCGAATAGATATTGCCGAGCGTTTTATAGTCTCTGGCGGCGATGCAATGCGCTTCTCCGAAATCTACCACCCACTTTGCGGACGGTTCGAGCGGCGCCCCACTTGCCGTAACGGAGAGAAGGCTGGCGCACAGTGTAACGCCAAGCAGTGAGAAACGCATTCAAACCTCCGCTACCCGGATATATCGGGGGCACGATAAACACAATCAACCGCCGAGCAATTGCTCCGCCAGCGCGCGCAAATTGCCGAACTCGACCAGCCGCAGCCCCTCGACCGGCACCGTGCCCTTGGGCACCCAGGCGCTGGTGAAGCCGAGCTTGACCGCCTCCTTGAGGCGAAGGCCGAGGTGGGCGACCGGGCGAATTTCGCCCGACAGCGCGATTTCGCCGAGCACCACGCATTCACCCGGAACCGGCCGCTCGGTCAGCGCTGACATCAGCGCAGCTGCAACGGCGAGGTCGGCTGCGGGGTCGCTGAGGCGATATCCGCCGGCGACATTGAGATAGACTTCGGCGGTCGCAAAACTCATCCCCGCGCGCGCCTCAAGCACCGCAAGCACCATTGCCAGTCGCCCCGAATCCCAGCCAACCGCGGCGCGGCGCGGGGTTGCACCGCTCGCCAGCCGAACCGTCAGCGCCTGCAATTCGACCAGCACCGGGCGCGAGCCCTCGATCGCCGGGAAGACGCTGGTGCCGCTGACCGGTTCGCCGCGGTTGGTGAGAAACAGGGCCGACGGGTTGGGGACTTCGCTCAGGCCTTCGGTTTCCATCGCGAAGACGCCGATCTCGTCGGTCCCTCCGAAGCGGTTCTTGAGCGCACGCAGGATCCGATACTGGTGGCTTCGCTCGCCCTCGAAGCTGAGCACCGTGTCGACCATATGTTCAAGCACGCGCGGGCCGGCGATCGCGCCGTCCTTGGTGACATGGCCGACCAGGACCACCGCGGTACCGCGTTCCTTGGCGAAGCGGACAAGTTCCTGGGCGCTCGCACGAACCTGACTGACGGTTCCGGGCGCACCTTCGATCAGGTCCGAATGCATCGTCTGAATCGAATCGACCACCAGCATTGCCGGCGCCGTTTGATCGCCAAAGGTGGTCAGGATGTCGCGTACGCTGGTCGCTGCGGCGAGACGCACCGGGGCATCGCCAAGCCCGAGCCGGACCGCGCGCAGCCGCACCTGTTCCGCCGATTCCTCGCCCGAGACATAGACCACGTCGGAGCCCGCGCTGGCCAACCGAGCCGCCACTTGCAGCAGCAAGGTGGATTTGCCGATGCCCGGATCGCCGCCGACCAGCATCGCCGATCCCGGAACGATCCCGCCTCCGACTGCGCGATCGAATTCGGCGATCCCACTGGCGAAACGCTGGGGCAGAGCGGCCGGCGAATCGAGTCCGACCAGTGCCAGTCTGCGACCCCCGCCCTGCAAATTATGCTTGGCGGCAAAGATGTTCGACACCTGCGCCGAGTCCTGGACCAACGTGTTCCATTCGGCGCAGTCCGCGCACTGCCCCTGCCACCGCGGCGATACCGATCCGCAGGCCTGGCAAACATAGCGCGATTTGGGCTTGGCCATCGCCCTAATCCTCCCCGGAACGGGGAGGGGGACCGCTCGGCGCAGCCGAGTGGTGGAGGGGTCCCAGGTCGCTGCAGCGGGAAAGGATCCAGCACAACGCTGCGTTCAAATCGCCAAGCACGTCGCCGGCTGTCACACGCATCACATTGAAACCCTTCCGCCGAAGGATCGCGTCGCACGCAGCGTCGCGTCCTGGCTGGTCACCTCGGCTATGAGACTCGCCGTCAATTTCGATGATCAGGCGCCGCTCAAGGCAGGCGAAATCAGCGGTCAGCCCACCAATCGGAAACTGGCGCCGAAATTTCAGACTACGAGGCCGCCCCCGCAGTTCTTGCCACAAAAGCACTTCCGGCAAGCTCATTCGCCGACGCAAAGCACGTGCCCGCTTAATGTGTCTGATCGAGACGATAAGCAGGCGCGGTCCCCCTCCACCACCCTTCGGGCGGTCCCCCTCCCCGTTCCGAGGAGGATTTGCAGACATCGGCTTCGCCATCGCTCCAGTTTTACTGGGACAAAACAGGAACGCAAGCTTCTAAAACACCGCCTCGGCCTTGCCGCCCATCATCTGCTGTCGGACCAGCGGGATCGGTGGCCCGCCGAAGCTCAGGAACGTGTCGTGGAAGCCCTTCCACGCTCGCTGCCCGCCGCGCGTCGCCGTCCAGTCATCGCGCAGCTTGCGGATCATCAATTTGCCCATGGTATAATTGAGATAGGCCGGGTCGTACGTGCCGCGCGCCGCCTGCTGCCGGGCATTTC
Organism: Sphingomicrobium sp.; assembly: GCA_039929465.1. Lineage (GTDB taxonomy): Bacteria > Pseudomonadota > Alphaproteobacteria > Sphingomonadales > Sphingomonadaceae > Sphingomicrobium. The sequence continues at coordinate 11,783 of JBDSRE010000052.1, forward strand.
CGCTATCCTGGTAGCATTGCTTCTGGAACATGTCGTAGCTTTGCGCCTGGGTCATCGATCCGGTGTGCATCCCGATCGCCGAGAGGTAACGGCAATCGCGTAGCAGCGCGTTCGACAATTGCCCGATCATCGTCTCGTCGGTGCCTCCGCCGACCCCTTCGACGCGCATCATCTCCTCGGTATAATGCGCCCAGCCCTCGGCAAAGGCGTAGCCGACGAACACCCGGCCGAAGATGTTTTTCGACCGGTTGGCGTGGAGGAAATTGAGGAAGTGGCCGGGCCACACTTCGTGGACCGAGGTGAACAAGAGATCGGCCTCGCCCGGGACGAAGGCGTCTTGCTCGGCCTTGGGCCAACCGGGGTCGGCGGGGGCGATATAATAGACCGACGGCAGATTCGTTTCATACGGCCCGGGGATGTTGATGTAGGCGAAATTCTGCCGGTTGTAGGGCGGCGCTTCCTCGACCTTGGCTTCTTCCGTGCCCGGGATCGAGACGATGTCCTTGTCAATAATGAACTGTTTCAATCCGGCCAGCTGCGCCCGGGCGCCGGCGACCGCGCCGCCTTTGGGCTTGTTGGCGCTCATCTTGGCAACGCACGCCTCGATCGTCGCACCGGCGGCATAGCGTGAACAGGCCTCTCCCAACAGTTTCTGGTTAGCGGCAAGGTCGGCCTCGCCGATCCGCTGCAGCTCGGCCAGCGGGGTCGTGACCATTTCGGTATCGGCGAGCATGCGCCGGAACTTGGCCGCGCCGAGCGCGAAGCTGGGTTTTGAATCGGCTCGCTGACCTTCGACCCAATCGACCGTCTGCTTCATCGCCGCGACCGCGCCCTCGGTCGCGCCCCTGAGCGCCTTTTGGTCCTCGCTGTTGCCGACGCCTTTCCACGCGGCCATCCCATCGCCCGGATAATATTCGGCAAAACCGGCGAAGGCCGATTTGGCATAATCGACGAAGCTCACCGCCATCGGGGTCTTGATATTGGCGCGCATCTGCTCGGTCGCGCGGGGTACGTTCTGGAGGAACTTGATATACGCCTTGAGCCGCGTTTCGGGCGGAGCATAGGGCACGGTGATATAAACCGACGGATCAAGCGCGCCCAGATAGGCGGCCGGATTGGTATGAAATTGATCTGCGCCGGCGGGATCGATCCAGAACAATTGTCCCCTTGCCACGGCGACCAGATACGCGCGCTCATAACGCTGATCGGGGGTAAGGTCGCCATCGGCGAAGCCTTGCGCATCGGCGATCGCCTGTTTCAATCGCGCGACGTCACCGTCGAGGCTGGCCTGCGAAAGATCGGCGATCTGTCCGTCATATTCATGTTTGCCCTGCCCCACCGCGAATCCGGGGTTGGCCTTGAAGCTGGCAGCGATGAAGTCATTGACGAAGCCCGGCCAGTCGGCGGTCGCGGCCTTGGGCGCCGGGTCCGAACCTGTGCAACCCCATACCGCCAAAGTAACGGCCGCTACCGACGCGATCAGAATCTTGCGCATCACTCTCTCCCTTGCCGAAGAACCTAAACCCGCCGGTCGGGCCGGGCAACATGGCGATCGATCAAGTGGATGTCCGGTTCTGCTGGCCACCACGGCTACAATTGATATGGCAATCTGGGCTCGATTGGGGGCGCAAGACGCAAAGGAATATTTCGCACCGATGACCGAGATCAGTCTCGCACCGATCGGCATTCTGCTCCTGATCGCCTGTTTGATCGCGATCGTGTCGCGATCCTTCGGACTGCCGTACATCGTCGGGCTGGTCGGCGCGGGCCTGCTGATCGCGCTCTACCCCGAAACGCCCGAATTCCCGTTGTCGCGCGACCTCATTTTCAATGTGTTCCTTCCGCCGCTGGTGTTCGAGGCTGCGCTGCAACTGCCATGGAAGGGATTCAGGCGCGAATTGCCGCTGACTTTGGTGCTCGCTTTCGCCGGGGTCGGTGTGGCGTCCGCGGCGGTCGCCGCCGGAATGCATTATGGGCTCGGCTGGAGTTGGCTCGGGGCAAGCCTGTTCGCGATCCTCATTTCGGCAACCGACCCGGTGTCAGTCATCGCCACCTTCAAGGATATCAAGGTCGAGGAGCGGCTGCGAATCCTGGTCGAATCCGAAAGTCTACTCAACGACGGCGTCGCGGCGGTCGGGTTCGCGGTTCTGGTGGCAATCGCGGGCGGTGCCTCGGCCAGCATCGGGAGCGTCGTTCCGGCATTCATCTGGACCCTTGGCGGCGGGGTCCTAATCGGTGCCGGGATTAGCGCAGCGGCGCTGATGGTGGGGCGCCGAACCGACGATCATCTGGTCGAGATCACCCTTACCGCGCTGGCCGCCTACGGCTCGTTCCTGATTGCCGAACGATTTCACGCTTCGGGCATTCTCGCTTCGCTTACCGCAGGCCTGATGGTTGGCTATTTTGGCCGCGCCGCGGAGAAGACCAGCGGCGAAAGGTCGCCGGTCGCCGATGCTTGGGAATTTTTCGCTTTCCTCGCCAATAGCGTCGTCTTCCTGCTCATTGGAATCCAGGAGGCACGAGTGTCGATCGACCGCATCGGCTATGTCACCGCTGGGGTTGCGATCCTCCTCGTCCTGCTCGGGCGGGCGCTTGCGGTCTACCCGATTACCAATCTGTTTCGGTCAAGCCAATTGCGGGTTCCAGCCGCCAGCCAGCATGTGCTGTTCTGGGGCGGGCTTCGTGGCGCGCTGGCGCTTGCACTCGCGCTCACCGTTCCAGCATCGGTGCCCGAGCGCGGACCGATCATCATCTCGGCATTCATCGTCGTCGCTTTCTCGATTTTCGTCCAGGGGCTGACGATGCCGCTGCTGATCAAGTGGCTCAAGATCGAGACCAATGCCAAGCCGCGCAAAAAGGAACCGATTGCGGCGACCAATCCGCGCGACTAGGCGCCCAGCGGTGAGCATCCTCCCCGAACCGCTGCGCATCGCGGCCTTCCGTTATTACTGGTTCTCCCGGCTTGCGGCGACCATCGGGCAGATGGCGATGGTCATCGTCATCGGCTGGCAAGTGTATGATATCGCCCGCGAAACCATGGGCTTGAAGGAGGCCGCGCTGTGCCTCGGGATCATTGGCCTGGTCCAATTCGTGCCCTTGTTCGTCCTTACCTTGGTTTCCGGCTGGGCAGCGGACCGGGTCGACCGCCGCTGGATCGCGCGCGCCTCGATCGCGCTCGAGCTTGGCTGTGCGGGGGCGCTGGCCTGGTATGCGGCGAGCGGGACGACCACGCTGATGGTGTTGTATGCAGTCGCCGCTTTGCTCGGGGTGGCGCGCGCCTTCGCCGGTCCCGCCCTCGGTGCGCTGGCGCCCAATCTGGTCCCGCGCAAGATCCTGCCCCGGGCCATCGCCTTGTCGTCTATCGCTTGGCAGGCTGGGGCGATCGTCGGTCCAGCGGTTGGCGGCTATCTCTACGCCTGGTCCCCCCAAGCACCCTATATTGGCAGCGCCTTGCTGTTCGCGGTCGCTTTTGTCTGCCTGACCGCGATCGGGCCGGTGGCTCGGCCGACAGTCGCTGGGACGCGCAATCCCTGGGCACAGATGGTTGAGGGTCTTCGCTACGTCCGCCGCAACCGGCTGGTGCTTGGAGCGATAAGCCTCGACCTGTTCGCGGTTTTGCTCGGCGGTGCTACCGCGATGCTGCCGGTGTTCGCCCGCGACGTCCTGCATGCCGGGCCGGAGGGGCTTGGCCATTTGCGCGCCGCACCGGCGGTCGGAGCGACCCTGACCGCGGCCTTTTTCGCGTTCCGCCCGCTCAAATCGGGCGTTGGCGTCAAGATGCTAGTCGCGGTCGCCGCGTTCGGCGCGTCGACGATCGCCTTTGGCCTGTCGCGCAACATGGGATTTTCGCTCGCCTGCCTCGCGATCCTCGGGTCGGCCGACATGTTCAGCGTCTATGTCCGCCAGTCGCTGATCCAGCTGTACACCCCCGACGCCATGCGCGGCCGGGTCGGAGCGGTGTCGTCACTGTTCATTTCCGCATCGAACGAACTGGGCGAGGCCGAATCGGGTTTCATCGGCGCGCTGATTGGCCCGGTCGCCTCGGTCATCGCCGGCGGAGTCGGCGCAATCCTCGTTGTCTTCGCCTGGTCGTGGTGGTTTCCCGAACTGCGCACGGCGCGGACCTTCGATATTCCCGACGAGGCAGATGCGCAGCCGTGAACGCCCGCCCGCCAAGCCGGTTTAGGCACCGATCAACTCGCCAAGTCTGGCGGATTGTTGTCATCGCTTCCTCACCGGCAGTGGCGACTTGTGATGGCGGACGGCCCGATACCCGATCAACTCATTCCCCGGTCATTTGCTCGTGACGAACGTCACCCCCCGGCTGGTCGCGGCGGCAACGCCGGTTAAATGCGTCTCCTCCGGAAATAGCGCGTAGGCGACCTCGTAACTGCTACTGCCCTTAAGTGACTTGAGGCGCGTTGCCAGTGCGTGCGCATTGTCCACCATCGCGGCTTCGCGCATCTCGGCCAGAGCCTTGACGCGCTCGGGACCCGAAGCGGGAAGGTAGGGAGCCTCCTCGGATTGTTCCCACTCATCCGATGTGATGAGGATGCGCGGCGCGACTTTGCCGGATCTGACGAGCGCGCTGAATGCCGCCTCATGCTTCAGAACCTCGCGGTCGTTCCACCAAATGGACGGACTTCCGATCACATAACTCCGATATGAGTCCGGATGCCGGAAAAGCACGTTCAGCGCGAACAGCCCACCCAGCGAATATCCCATCAGCGACTGATTGGTGGGCGACGCGTGAAAATGCTGGATCAGGATCGGCCGGAGCTCTTCGGTCATGAAGCGATGAAATCCCTCGGCATCGCCGTAGGATCCCGGCTTCACCGGCCCGCCTTCCTCGTTCTCCACGTCGGCAAGGTTCGCGCCGGTCGGCATCGAAGGTGTTAGATCAGCGGTGCGACGCCGCCACGGACTGCCGTCAGGATAGCCGATCCCGACGACGATTGTGGC
>JBDSRE010000053.1:0-2898 GCA_039929465.1 Sphingomicrobium sp.
CCACGAGCGGCTCGATCTGGTGGCCGCGACCATTGCCTGCCACGGCTCGGTCCGCGCCGGGCGGGTTCTGTCAGTCGCGGAAATGAATGCACTGCTGCGCGAAATGGAGGCGACCCCCCGCTCGGGCCAGTGCAACCATGGCAGACCGACGTGGGTAAAATTGGCCCACGGCGACATCGAAAAACTGTTTGGGAGGCGCTAGGAAATTCATGCCCTATCTGATCATCTTCCTTGGCGCCGGCATTGGCGGCGCGCTCCGCCATGGGGTCAATGTTGCCTCGGCGCGGGCGTTCGGCACCGGCTTTCCGGCGGGAACGATGATCGTCAATGTGGTGGGCTCGCTGGCAATGGGGCTGCTGGCCGGATATTTCCTGGTTCGGCCGGGCGTTAGCCAGGACATGCGCCTGTTCCTCACCACCGGCCTGCTCGGCGGTTTCACCACCTTTTCGGCTTTTTCGCTCGACTCGGCTTTGCTGGTCGAACGCCACCAATATGGGCTCGCGGCAGCGTCTGTCGGAGGATCGGTAATCGTCGCGATCGCCGCTGTGTTTCTCGGCCTCGCCGTGTTCAGAACGAGCGGCCAGCTGCCCTAGGCTTCGTTTTCCTCAAGCCGCCGCCGCGCCTGTTCGACCGGCCTTTCCCGCGCTTCGGCCCGTGCCTTGCCGAGCATCGAATAGCCGCCTTCTTCCTCCGCCTTGAGCGCCTCGGCGAATTTGCCGGCGCGCACTTCGGCGAGGATTTGCGCCATGCGCTCGCGCACCGCAGAGTCAACGATCTTCGGCCCGCCAAGCACCGCGCCCAGCTCGGCGGTGTTGGAAATCGCCTCGCGCATGCCGGCAATGCCGCGCGCTTCGATCAGCTCGGCTATGAGCTTTAATTCGCCAACACATTCGAGATAGGCAACCTCTGGCGAAATCCCGCCCGCGACCAGAGTATCAAACCCGGCGATGAGCAATTCGGGAACTCCGCCCCACACCACCGCTTGCTCATTGAACAGGTCGGCCTCGGCTTCTTCAGCGAACGAAGATTCGATTAGGCCCGCTCGGCCACAACCAATCGCACGAGCGTAGGACAGCGCGATACCCTTGGCCTCGCCACTGGAATCCTTCGCTACCGCCCACAAGGCGATCATTCCCTTGCCGTCGACATAGAGCGAGCGGAGCGCGGTTCCAGGCCCCTTGGGCGCGACCATGAACACGTCGAGGTCGGCGCGGGGCTCGACCAGGCCGAAGCGGATCGACAGACCGTGGCTGAAGCCAAGCGCCGCGCCGGGGCAAAGCTGCGGTTCGATCTCAGCATAAAGTGCGCCGTGAATTTCATCGGGGGCGAGCAGCATCACCACATTGGCGGAAGCGACTGCTTTTTTGACCAAGTCGATCTGAAGTCCAGCGCGCTCAGCCTCGCGCGCGCTGCCCGATCCGCCGCGCAGACCGACAACTACGTCGATGCCGCTATCATGGAGGTTGAGCGCCTGCGCGCGGCCCTGATTGCCGTAGCCGATAATCGCCACGCGCTTGCCTGCCAGCGGGGCGGGGTCGATCTGTTCGTCCTTCAAAAGGTCCACAACCGTTCGTCCAGAGCTTGTCGGAGGACTGTCCTTCTACGTTTCGTCCCGCAAAGGCAAAAACAGGTCTTCGACAAGCTCAAGCCGAACGTCGGAGGGATCCGTCAAGCGTCGCCATTCCGACGGCGGCTGGTGGGCGAACCACGTATATTGGCGCTTGGCGTAATTGCGGGTTGCCTGGCTCCCGGCCGCCACCGCTTCGGCGAGGGTCGCGGCGCCGGACAGATACGCGGTGATTTCGCGAACTCCGATCGCCCGCATTACCGGCATCGCTGGCGGCAGGTTGCGTTGCAGCAGTGCCTTAACCTCAGCCACCGCGCCGCCCTCGACCATCGCTGCGAAGCGCGCATCACAGCGGACGTAGAGCCAGTCGCGCGGGGGCAGGAGGATCAGCGGCCGAAGCTCGACGGCCTCGCCGATCCCGCCTTGACGGACTTGCTGCCAATGGCTGAGCGGTCGGCCGGTCGACACGATCACTTCGAGGGCGCGTGCAATTCGCGTGGTGTCGGTCGGGCGCAATTGTGCCGCTCGCTCGGGGTCGAGCTGCTCGAGCCGAACGCGATTGTCTTCGACCGGTGCTTCTCTGACCGTGTGGCGAACCGCCGAGTCGATTGGCGGCACCGGCGCGATGCCCTCGATCAAGCTGCGCAAATAGAGTCCGGTCCCGCCGATGACGATCGGCAACCGTCCGGCGGCGTGGATGTCGGCAATTTCCGCTCGGGCCAGCTGCGCCCAATCGGCGGCCGAGCAGGAGTCGGCGCCGTCCACTACGCCATAGAGCCGGTGTTCTGCCTGGCGCCGATCGTCCTCATCGGGCGCCGCGCTGAGGATCGGCAGATCGGCATAAAGCTGCGCGCTGTCGGCGTTGACGATGACCCCGCCGGTTGCTTGAGCAAGCGCGAGCGCAACTGCCGACTTGCCGCTCGCGGTTGGTCCGGCGATGAGTGCGACAGGAGGAAGTGTTTTGGCCATTGCGACGCTGATAGCAGCGGGAAAGCTCGATGACAGGCTGATCGACCGCGCGCTCGGTTTGCTGCGCGAAGTCGATCCCAAGGCGGCGTTCGCGGAGTGGATCGACGAGGGTCATGCTGCCGATCTTGCCTTTGAAGGCGATGCCCACGCCGCGCGCTGGGCGCTGGGCGGCCTCGACGAGGTCGATGTCGTGGTTCAACCGAACCAGCCGCGGTGGCGCAAATTGCTCGTCGCTGACATGGATTCGACGATCATCGGCCAGGAATGCGTCGATGAGCTGGCCGATTACGCCGGGCTTAAGGCGGAGGTCGCAGGCATCACCGAACGCGCGATGCAGGGCGAGCTCGATTTCTCAAGCGCGC
>JBDSRE010000054.1:0-7097 GCA_039929465.1 Sphingomicrobium sp.
CCCGTTTAATCGCCGATTATCTCGACGTAGCCTTGACCGACGCCAGCGTCCGCCGCTTCGCCGACGAGGAGGTGTTTGTCGAGATCAACGAGAACGTCCGCGGCGAGGACGTGTTCGTGCTCCAGTCGACCAGCTTCCCGGCCAATGACAATCTGATGGAGCTGCTGATCTGCATCGATGCGCTCAAGCGCGCCTCGGCCAAGCGGATCACCGCCGTCATCCCTTATTTCGGCTATGCCCGGCAGGACCGGAAGCCCGGACCGAGAACCCCGATTTCGGCCAAGCTGGTCGCGAATCTCATCACCACTGCGGGCGCTGACCGGGTGCTGTCGATCGACCTTCATGCTGGGCAGATTCAGGGCTTTTTCGACATTCCGACCGACAATCTGTTCGCTTCTCCAGTTATCGCCAGCGACATCCACGAGCGCCTCGCCGGTCGCGACCTGATGATCGTGTCCCCCGACGTCGGCGGCGTGGTCCGCGCCCGCGGCCTTGCCAAGCGGCTCGACAACGCCCCTCTGGCGATCGTCGACAAGCGCCGCGAACGGGCCGGCGAATCCGAAGTCATGAACATTATCGGCGATGTCGACGGCCGCGTCTGCGTGCTGATCGATGATATCGTCGATTCGGCGGGCACTTTGTGCAACGCGGCCGCGGCGCTGAAAGCCAAAGGCGCGGTCGAAGTATTCGCCTATTCCACTCACGGCGTGCTTTCGGGCGGAGCCGAAGCGCGGGTTACCGCGAGCGAGCTGACCGAGCTGGTGGTGACCGACACCATCTGGAGCGGCGAGCACGATCCCAAGGGCAGCAAGATCCGCCGCCTCAGCATTGCTCCACTTCTGGCCGAAGCGGTCCGCCGGATCAGCGACGAAGCGAGCGTGTCGAGTTTGTTCGACTAATCTTGCCTTCGTAGCGCTCTCTGCTATAGGCGCCCCCGCTTTCCTAATCACTGGAAACGACGAACGGCCCGGCCAGTTAGGGCTGCCGTGGCAGTTCGATAACGTCGTTCCCGGCATTGCCGAGGGACACATCAGGAGACGAAAATGCCCAAGCTAAAGACCAAGAGCGGGGTGAAGAAGCGCTTCACGCTAACCGCCACTGGCAAGTTGAAGCACGGGGTCGCTGGCAAGCGTCACCGCCTCATCAGCCACAACAGCAAGTATATTCGCCAGAACCGCGGCACCGAAGTTCTCGACAAGGCCGACACGGCCCGCGTCAAGGGCTGGGCCCCTTACGGCCTCAATTAGGAGCTAGCGAAACATGGCACGAGTCAAACGGGGTGTAACCACCCGCTCCAAGCACAAGCGGATTTTGGACAATGCGAAAGGCTATTACGGCCGCCGCAAGAACACGATCCGAATCGCCCGCCAGGCGGTCGAAAAGGCCGGGCAATATGCCTATCGCGACCGCAAGGTTAAGAAGCGCAGCTTCCGCGCCTTGTGGATCCAGCGCATCAACGCCGCGGTCCGCGCCGAAGGGCTCACCTATGGCGAGTTTATCCACGCGCTGAAGCTCGCCAATATCGACCTCGACCGCAAAGTCCTGGCCGACATCGCGATGCACGAAGGCGAAGCGTTTGGAGCGATCATTGCCCAGGCGAAATCGGCACTGGAGAAGAAGGCCGCTTAAGCCTCCTTTAGTGCAAGAGAATTGAGGGCGTGGTGGGTTTCCGCCGCGCCCTTTTCTTGTCAGTCGAGCAGCTCGTAAGCGGGCAGCGTCAGGAACTCGGCGAATGCATCATCGGTGACGAGCTTGCGGAAGAGGTGCCCGGCCTGGTCGATATTGGGGATGTCGGCGAGCAGGTGCAACTCGGTGTCGAGCAAGCGGTCGAACATCGCTCGGGTCAAACGCTCACCACTGTCGAGCTGGGCTTCGAACCGGACCCACTGCCACAATTGCGCTCGGCAGATTTCGGCGGTCGCTGCATCTTCCATCAGGTTGTAGAGCGGAACCGCGCCCTTGCCGCCGATCCACGCCGCAAGATATTGCAACCCAACGCGGATGTTCTCGCGCGCGCCTTCCTCGGTGCGCGGTCCGGCATGCAGTTCGAGCATCGCCTCGCGGGTCGGGACGCTCGGCGGCAAGCGATCGAGCTGGTTCGGTCCCTCCATCTTGTCGAACGCTTCCATCGCAACCGCCACCAGCGCGGGATGGGCGACCCAGGTGCCGTCATGGCCATTGGCGACCTCGCGCAGTTTGTCGGCGCGAACCTTGTCCATCGCCGCGGCATTGGCCACTTCGTCGCCCTTGACCGGAATGAAGGCCGACATGCCGCCCATCGCGAACGCGCCGCGGCGATGGCAGGTGTCGATCAAGCGCAGTGAATACGCAGCCAGGAAGTGCCGATCCATGGTCATCGCCGAGCGGTCGGGCGTAAGCCGGTCGGGCGAGCGGCCAAGGCGCTTAATATAGGAGAAAATATAGTCCCAGCGGCCGCAGTTGAGGCCGACGATATTGTCCTTTAGCGCGTAGAGGATTTCCTCCATCTCGAACGCCGCGGGGATGGTCTCGATAAGCACCGTCGCCTTGATCGTCCCCCGCTCAAGCTTGAGCCGCGACTCAGAAAAGGCGAAAATGTCGCTCCACAGCGCGGCCTCATCCATGCTTTCGAGCTTGGGGAGGTAGAAATACGGCCCCGAACCGGCGGCGATCGCGGCGCACGCATTGTGCCATAGATATAACCCGAAATCGGCAAAGGCGCCCGCGACCGGCTCGTCGTCGACCTCGAGGTGGCGCTCGGGCAAATGGAATCCGCGCGGCCGCACCATCAGCACAGCCGGATTTTCGAGGATCGCGTACTGCTTACCGCTTCCGGGGCCAGTGAATTCGAGCGTTCCGAGCCAGCGCCGCCGGAGCACCGCCTGGCCGCCGATCAGTTCATCCCACGTCGGCGCGGTGGCGTCCTCAAAATCGGCCATGAAAACACGGGCGCCCGAATTGAGCGCGTTGATCACCATCTTGGCGTTGGTCGGGCCGGTGATCTCGACCCGGCGATCGCAAAGGTCGGCGGGAATTGCGGCAACGCTCCATTGGCCTTCGCGGATCGGCTTGGTGTCGGTACGAAATTCGGGCAGCTCCCCGGCATCGAAGCGGCGCTGGCGCTCATCGCGCAGTTCGATTAACGATTGTCGACGACCATCGAACCGTTCGTGAAGCTCGCCGACGAAATCCAGCGCATCGAGTGTGAGGATCGTCCCGGCGCCATCGGCGTCCGAAGCCGCCGCCGTCACTCGAGCCCGATCGAGGACAATGTTCACCCGATCCGCGCCTCATGGGTGATGACATAGCGGGTGGTTGCACCGATCCGGTCGCGAAAAGTCAGCCGGGTCCATTCGCACCGCGCCCGCTGCGGATCGGGAAAGGGGCCCGAAATCTCTTCAGTCCCGGGAACGACCTCGTCGAAGCGGCAGTCGCGATATTCGCCGCCGATCACCCAATAGCGCTGTCCCATTTTCACTACTCCCTCATTCGGCCGCAACGAACTGCGCGGCCTCGGTCGATTCCTTCAGTGCGACGGTCGATGACTTGCCGCCCGAAACTGCGGTGGCGATCGCGTCGAAATAGCCGGTCCCGACCTCGCGCTGGTGCCGGGTCGCGGTATAGCCCGCGGCTTCGCTGGCGAACTCGGCTTGCTGCAATTCGGAATATGCCGACATCGCTCGGTCTTTGTAGCCGCGGGCGAGCTCGAACATGCCGTGGTTGAGGCTGTGGAATCCGGCCAGAGTGACGAACTGGAACTTGTAGCCCATCGCCCCGAGTTCACGCTGGAATTTGGCGATCGTCGCTTCGTCGAGCTTTGCCGCCCAGTTGAAAGACGGCGAGCAATTATAGGCCAGCAGTTTACCCGGATATTGGGCGTGGACCGCCTCGGCGAACTGGCGCGCGTCGCCCAGATCGGGGTTGCTGGTTTCCCACCACAGTAGATCGGCGTGCGGGGCGAAGGCGAGGCCGCGGGCGATGCAATGGTCGAGCCCGGTGCCGTCCTTCAATTGGAAGAAGCCTTCGGGGGTGCGCTCGCCGGTCAGGAACGGCCGGTCGCGCTCATCGACGTCGCTGGTGATGAGCTTGGCGCTTTCGGCATCGGTGCGCGCCACCAGGATGGTCGGAACCCCGCACACATCCGCCGCGAGCCGCGCCGAATCCAAATTGCGGATCGCCGCCTGAGTTGGAATCAACACCTTGCCGCCAAGGTGGCCGCATTTCTTTTCGGACGCCAGCTGGTCTTCGAAATGGACCCCGGCGACCCCGGCCTCGATATAGGCCTTCATGATCTCGAAGCAGTTCAAAGGTCCGCCGAATCCGGCCTCGGCATCGGCCAGGATCGGAGCGAACCAGTCTCGTTGCGCGGCACCCTCCAGATGCTCGATCTGATCGGCGCGGGCGAGGGTGCGGTTGATCTTCCGTGCCAGCTCGGGCCCGCTATTGGCGGGGTAGAGGGACTGGTCGGGATACATCGCGCCGGCGGTGTTGGCATCGGCGGCGGCTTGCCAGCCCGAAAGATAGATTGCGTCGAGCCCGGCGCGGACCATCTGCATCGCCTGGTTACCGCTCATCGCGCCGAGCGCGCGCACCGGCGTCAAGCTGTTGAGCAATTCCCACAATTTGAGCGCTCCGCGCCGCGCCAGCGTGTGCTCGATGGCGAATGAGCCGCGGAGCTTGAGCACGTCTTCGGGGCCATAAGGCCGGTCGATTCCGTCAAAACGACCTGTTGGGGCGCATACGACCTGGTCAAAGTTTGTCATCGCGCTGTCCTTCAGTGGCGGGTGAATTTGGTGCCTGAGAAGACAACAAAATTGCTCTTGTCGCACGGCCAAAAAACGTCGGGGTGTCACAACGTGACTTGTGTAGGAAGGCAATAATTGACAGGTTCGCAATCATGAACCTCACCAAATTATTCCTCGGCCATCGTCTCCGCCGACTGCGCCGCGACCATGAACTGTCGCAGACCGACATGGCGGGGACGCTTGGAATCAGCCCCAGCTACCTCAACCATCTCGAGCGCAACCAGCGGCCGGTGACTGCGGCGCTGCTGCTCAAGCTGACCGAGATTTACGAGATCGATGTCCGCTCTTTCGCTTCGGGCGGAGGCATTCGGACCGGTCCCGACGAACTTGCCGAGATTTTCTCCGACACGTTACTGAGCGACCTCGGAGTGCCCCGCTACGAACTGGCCGAACTCGCCCACAACGCCCCCGCCTTGGCCGATTCGATCGCCCGGCTGTACGCGGCGCTAAAGGAAGCGGTGAGCAACCCGAGCGTCGGCGATGGCGGCGATGTGCGCGGCCTCGTTACGCCCGAAAACTGGGTTCGCGATTACATTCAGCAGCATCGCAATCATTATCCCGAATTGGAAGCCTGTGCCGAGACTCTAGGCGGTGCGCTGAGCGATCCCTTGTCGATGGCCGAACCGATGCGACGGCGGCTCAAGGACGCCTGGCTGATCGACGCAAGGGTGGTCTCGCAGGCCGAGCTCGGCAATCTGAGCCAATCTTACGATCCCGACCGTCGGCAGTTCCTGATGTCGTCGCAGCTGCGCGCCGAAAACCGCACTTTCGCCCTCGCTTACCAGCTGGCGTTGACCGAATTCGCCGATGTTCTCGAGCGCATGGTGAGCAGCGCGGCGCCGCCCGACGAAGGCATCGCCCAATTGCTCCACATGAGCCTGGCCAATTATGCGGCCGGCGCGATCATGATGCCCTATGGAAGGTTCCTGAAGGCGTGCGAGGAGATGCACTATTCGATCGACCGATTGTGCGGCGAATTTGGCGCCAATGTCGAGCAGGTCGCCCACCGCTTCACGACGCTGAGCCGGCCCGGCGCGCGCGGAGTGCCCTTCTTCATGCTTCGGACCGATCCCGCTGGCAACATTTCCAAGCGCTACGCCGGCGACCAATTTCCCTTTTCGCGCTTCGGCGGAACTTGCCCGCGGTGGAACCTCCACGCCGCCTTCCAGGCTGCCGGCCAAGTAGTCACCCAGCTAATCGAAACCCCCGACGGCCAGCGTTACTTCACCGTCGCCCGAACGATCGAACGGCCGATCAAGGCCGATTTGTCGGGCGGGCTGCTTGCGGTCGGATTGGGCTGCGACATCCGTCACGCGCACAAATTGTCCTGCGCCGAGGGCTATGATTTGGCCAACGCCAAGGTCACGCCGGTGGGCCCTGCCTGCGCCATCTGTCCGCGGCTCGATTGCGGCTATCGCGCCAATGCGCCGGCGGGCCGGATGCTTGCAGTCGACCGGCTGCAGAAGACCATTTCACCGTATCCCTTCGTCGCCGGATAGCCGTTGATCTGTGGCCCCACCAACCAGTCCCGCTCGGCCCCGAACCTCGGCCATTTCCCAGCCACTGCCGCCCCCTTCTTGCGCTTTACCGTGCTTGCCTGCTTAAGGCCTGCCAGCGATCCACCCAAGGAATAGCAGTGAGCGGCGATTCGACCCACAAGGAGCTGATCGGGCAAATCGGTAACGCCGGCGACCTCGCCGCGCTCGAGCAATTGCGCGTGTCCGCTTTGGGCAAATCGGGGAGCGTTACTGCATTGCTCAAGTCGCTCGGCGCGATGGACGCCGAGACGCGGGCGACCCAAGGTCCCAGGATCCACGCGCTTCGCGAGGCGGTGGCGTCAGCACTGGCGACCCGCAAGGAGACGCTCGAAGCCGCCGATCTCGACCGCAAGCTCGCCACCGAAACGCTCGATCTGACTCTCCCCGCGCCCGAGCGACCGAGCGGCACCGTCCACCCAATCAGTCAGGTGATGGACGAACTTGCCGAGATTTTCGCCGACCTCGGATTTGCCGTTGCCGAAGGGCCAGAGATCGAAAGCCAATGGTATAATTTCAGCGCGCTAAACATGCCCGAGAACCATCCCGCGCGGGCGATGCAGGACAGCTTCTATCTCCAGCGGAACGAGGGAGAGGACGAAGCGAAGGTGCTTCGCACTCATACTTCGCCGGTGCAGATCCGGACGATGCAGGCCAATCCGCCGCCGCTTCGGATCATCGCGCCGGGGCGGGTCTATCGCAGCGACAGCGATGCCACCCACACCCCGATGTTCCACCAGATCGAAGGGCTGGTGATCGACAAGAGCATCCACATGGG
>JBDSRE010000055.1:0-11089 GCA_039929465.1 Sphingomicrobium sp.
GAACATGCGCGGATGTGGTGCTTCGGCAATGGCGAGGCACTGCCCAACCCTGGAGCCAGAGTGTATATCAGCTCGGCCGACTGGATGCCGCGCAACCTCGACCGGCGTATCGAATATATGCTTCCCATAGAAAATCCCACGGTCCACGCTCAATTGCTCGACCAGGTGATGGTCGCCAACCTCATCGACAATGAGCAGAGCTGGCGGCTCAATCCAGACGGCAGTTATGCGCGGATCGCGGCCAAGCCGGGACGCGAATTCAACCTTCACGCTTATTTCATGGCCAACCCCAGCTTGTCGGGGCGCGGCCAGGCCTTAAAGAAGGGGCGAAGGGTTCCCAAGCTGCGGTTCGAGCACGGCCGTTAAGGGGTCGAAGGGTGCGCTCACGAAAGACTCGGTAGCAATCGTCGACATTGGCTCGAACTCGGTCCGACTGGTCATTTATGCCGGGGCCAAGCGCGCGCGCGACCCGATCTTCAACGAGAAAGTGCTCGCCGGGCTGGGCCGCGGGTTAAGCGACGGCGGGTCGTTACCGCCCAAAAGCCGGGCTCGGGCGCTGCGCGCTTTGAAGCGCTTCCGGCGGCTGCTCGACGAAATGAAATTGGGCTCCGTCGAGGTTGTCGCAACCGCAGCGGTGCGCGACGCCGCCGACGGCGGCGAATTCGTCCGCGAGGTTCGGCGGATCGGCCTCAACTGCCGGGTCCTCGCCGCCGAAGAAGAGGCTCGGCTTGCCGGCGAGGGCATTTTATATGCGATACCCGGGGCCGACGGGCTGGTCGGCGACCTTGGCGGCGGAAGCCTCGAGCTGGTTGAGGTCGATGGCAGGAGAATCGGCACCGGTCTGTCGCTTCCGCTCGGCGTGCTTCGGGTCGAGACCTCGGCAGCCGGTCGCAAGGCGGCGCAGCGCGAGATCCGCTCAGCGCTGAGCGAGTCCGGTCTGACCGGCAAGGGGCGGCCGCTCTATCTAGTCGGAGGGTCGTGGCGCGCGCTGGCTCGAATTGACATGGCGCTGACCGACTATCCGCTGCCGATCATCCACAATTACCGAATGGCGCCGAAGCGCGCGCGCGAGCTGGTCAAGGTCACCGCCGAGGCCGGCGAGATCTGGCTCCGCGCCGCGCCATCCGCTCGTCACACAACCGCGCCTGCTGCGGCAATGCTGCTCGACCTTCTGGCCGAAGAAATCGAGCCGTCGCAGCTGGTGGTCTCGGCTGCCGGGATCCGCGAGGGCCTGCTTCATGCCCGAATGAATGCTGCGACCCGCGCGCTCGACCCGCTGATCGAGGCCGCCCGTAGGCGCAGTCGCGAGGACATCCGCTTTGGCCCTCACGGCGACCAGCTCGACGTCTGGATCGCGCCGCTGTTCGCTGACGATCCGCCGGCAATGCAGCGGCTACGCCTCGCCTCCTGCCTGCTCGCCGACGACGCCTGGCAGGCCAATAGCGCATTTCGCGCCGAGCATTCGATCGAGGCCGCGCTGCACGGCAACTGGATTGGGGTTGACGCGCCCGAGCGGGTGCTGATCGCCACCGCGCTGTCGTCAAGCTTTGGCAATAGCGGACTGCCCGATGCGCGGCTTGCAACCCTGTGCCGCCCAATCGACCTTGATCGGGCG
Organism: Sphingomicrobium sp.; assembly: GCA_039929465.1. GTDB lineage: Bacteria > Pseudomonadota > Alphaproteobacteria > Sphingomonadales > Sphingomonadaceae > Sphingomicrobium. The sequence goes on from JBDSRE010000055.1 coordinate 1,616, forward strand.
CATTTGTGGGGGCTTGCGATCCGCCTCGGCCAGCGGCTTTCGGCGGGGGTCGGGACGATCTTTCAGCGAGCACCGCTGCGGATTACCGGCAAGACGCTGGCGCTCGACCTCAAGCCGGGCGACGAGGCGCTTGCCGGGGAAGCGGTCCAGGGCCGGCTGCGCAAGCTCGCCGAAGCGCTGGGGATGCAGGTCGCCGACTGAGCGCCCGGCCGAGTGGCCTTCGCCCCAATCCCCGTCTAGGAAGCGCGCGATGCCCGGATTGAAGACAGACGAGAAAGAGGCGGTCGAGCGTGCCAGGGCCGAGCCGATGCTCGATCAGGTGCTGGCCTGGTCGGCGGTCAATAGCGGGTCGCGCAACTTGGCCGGGCTAGAGGCAATTGCGGCGCTGCTTGGTGATGCCTTCGCGGCGCTTCCCGGCGAGCTTCGATTCGCGGAGCCAGCGGCGGTCGAGGCGGTCGATTCAGCGGGATGCACAGCGCCGATCGAACACGGCCGCCACCTCCATCTTTCGGTTCGCCCCGAAGCGTCGCTGCAACTGCTGTTCACCGGCCATATGGATACGGTGTTCAGCGAGGAACATCCGTTTCAGGAAACGCGCTGGCTCGACGATGCAACGCTCAACGGCCCTGGAGTCGCCGACATGAAGGGCGGGATCGCGGTCATGCTGGCCGCCTTGAAAGCAGTCGAACACAGCCCTTCGGCGGCGGGCTTAGGCTATGACGTGATTATCAACAGCGACGAGGAAGTCGGCTCGCTCTCCTCGGCCGAGTTGCTTGCGCGGATGGCTCGGGGCAAGCGCGCGGCGTTAACGTATGAGCCTGCAGCATTGCCCGACGGAACGCTCGCCGGGGCTCGGCCGGGGAGCGGCAATTTCGCAATCACCGTTCGCGGCCGTTCCGCCCATGCGGGACGCAATCCCGAAGACGGGCGCAACGCCTTGCTCGCCGCGTCTGACCTCGCGCTGAGGCTCGCCGCGGCTAAGGGGCCGACCTTGAGCATCAACCCCTCGCGGATCGAGGGCGGGAGTCCGACCAACGTCGTCCCCGACCTCGCCATACTGCGGGTCAACATGCGCCCCGCCGCCCCAGAGGACGAGCAGCGCGCGCACCAGCTGATCACCGCCACCATTGCCGCGATCACCGCCGAACATGATGTGAGGATCGCCCTTTCCGGCGGTTTCGGAAGACCGCCCAAGCCGATGACCCCCGAAGCCGAAGCGCTGTTCAAATTGGTCCGAAACGCCGGCGCGGATCTTGGCCAGGAGATCGGCTGGAAAGCCACTGGAGGCGTGTGCGACGGTAATAATATCGCCGCCTGCGGAGTGCCCGTGGTCGACACCATGGGAGTGCTCGGGGGCAAGATCCACAGCGACGAGGAATATCTGATCGTTGACAGCTTGGCCGAGCGCTCGGCCTTGTCGGCGGTGACCATTTTGCGGCTTGCAAACGGAGACGGCGCATGAGCTATCGGATTCGCGCCGCGCGCACCGAGGATTTCCGAGCGCTCTACAATCTCGCCAAGCTGACCGGCGGCGGATTCACCAATCTGCCGGCCGAAAAAGACACGCTGAAGGCCAAGCTCGAACGCTCCGAAGCCGGTTTCGCCAAGGCCGAGGATAGTGTCGGGGAGGACCTCTATGTCTTCATGCTCGAAAATGTCGACACCAAACAATTGCGCGGAACCTGTCAGGTGTTCGGCGCGGTCGGCACCACCCAGCCTTTTTATTCCTACCTCATTTCGACCCTGTCCCAGCGCAGCGAGGAGCTTGGGCGAGTATTCCGCAATCAGACGCTCGGCCTGACCACCGATCTTGAAGGGTCGAGCGAGGTCGGCGGGCTGTTCCTCCACCCCAATGAGCGCGCCGGGGGACTGGGGCTGCTGCTTGCGCGATCGCGCTACATGTTCATCCGCAAGCACCGCGCACGCTTCGGCGAAACCGTTCTGGCCGAGCTTCGCGGAATGATGGACGATGCCGGCAATTCGCCCTTCTGGGATGCGATCGGCGGGCGCTTTTTCGGCATGAGTTTCCCCGAGGCGGATGAATTCAACGCCGTCCACGGCACCCAGTTCATCGCCGACCTGTTCCCGACCACACGCATTTATGTGTCGATGCTCGACGACAATGCCAAAGCGGCAATGGGCCAACCGCATCCGTCGGGCCGTGCGGCACTGAAGATGCTCTAAAAGGAAGGCTTCAGCTGGGACGGCTATGTCGATATTTTCGACGGCGGACCGACTGTCAGCGCGTCCACCGACAAAATCCGCACCGTCGCCGAGTCGCGCGAAGTCGAGGTTGCCGGGAATGAAGCAACCGAAGGCAAAACGATGTTGCTTGCAGCCGGCGAGCTGCACGAATTCCGCGCCTGCTACGGTCAGGTGGAGGAGGTCGGCGACGGCGTCGTCGCGATCGACAAGGAGGCGCGCAAGCTGCTCGGAATAAAGACTGGCAACACGATCCTGATCGCCGAGCGCTAACCATGGCGCCGATCCGCGAAATCAACTTCGACGGGATCGTCGGGCCGAGCCATAATTACGCCGGACTCAGCCTCGGCAATCTGGCCAGCGCGAGGAGCGCGGGCAAGGCATCACACCCGCGGGCCGCAGCGCTTCAGGGCGTGGCCAAGATGCGCTCGAACCTCGCGCTCGGGCTTGCCCAGGGGCTGCTGGTGCCGCCGCCGCGTCCGGCGCTGCGCTGGCTCGACGCGCTCGGCACGAGTCTGGAGCAGGCGGACCCGGTTCTGGCCGCCAACGCAATGAGCGCCTCGGCGATGTGGGCGGCCAATGCCGCGACCATCAGCCCAGCGCCCGACACCGCCGACAGACGCTGCCATCTGACCGTCGCCAATTTGAAATCGATGCCGCACCGAAGCCTCGAATGGCCCGATACCTTGGCGCAGCTCAAGCTTGCCTTCGCCGCATCCGCATTCGCGGTCCACGTGCCGGTGCCGGTAGCGTTCGGCGACGAGGGCGCGGCCAATCACATGCGGCTGGCCGGTTCACACGGTGCTCCGGGCCTCGAAATCTTCGTTTACGGAGTGACCGGCGGCCCCTTCCCGGCGCGCCAGCATGTCGAGGCGTCGCGGGCCATCGCGCGGCTCCATCGGCTCGACCCCGAGCGAACGTTTTTCGCTGCCCAGTCGGAGGAGGCGATCGCTGCCGGTGCCTTCCACAACGATGTCGTCGCGGTCGCCAATGAGCGGGTGCTGTTCGCGCACGAATTGGCCTTCGCCGACAAACAGGCGCTGATCGATTGGTGCGGGGAAAAGCTGCCCGAGGTCGATTATGTCGAAGTACGCGAGACCGAGGTCCCGCTGGCCGACGCCATCCGCTCCTATCTGTTCAACGCCCAATTGGTGTCACCGCCCGATGGGGCAATGACCCTGATCGCTCCAACTGAATGCCGCGACACGCCCAGCGTCAAAGCATGGATTGACCGCCACCTTGCCGGCAATGGCGCGATCCGCCGAGTGGACTATGTCGATGTCCGCCAGTCGATGGCCAATGGCGGAGGCCCCGCCTGCCTTCGCCTTCGAGTCCAGTGCGACCCTGCCGATGTCGATCCGCGGTTCCTGGTCGACCGCGCCAAGCTGGACCGGATCGAAGCGGTAATCGAGCAGAATTGGCCGGAAACGCTCGACCCCGAGGCGATCCACTCGGCGGCGGTAGCGGGAGCGGTCACGGCGGCGCGCGGCGCCTTGCTCGACTGTCTCGAACTGGCACAATTGGGGCATGGCTAATACGTAATTTACTGTTTCCGTTACGCCCGCAATGGCGCAAAAGAGCGGTCGGCACAGCGAGTGCTTAACCTCTAGGCGACTCCACGCATGCTTCGGAAGTTCGGGCGGCTGTTCATCATCAAAACCCGCTTCGAGGCGTGGTTCGTGATTTACGCGATCGCCCTTGGAGCGGTCGAGCGCGGCCATCATTATCTGACGATGTATCCGGGCTATGCCGGCTGGACTTTAGCGCTGGCGTGTACCGGAGTGGTGTTCCTAGCCGGTGCCAAATTGCTCGATTCGGTGCGCTCGCCGAAGGCAATCCTAGCCGTCCCCACCGGCAAATATCTAGCGCGCGCCGAACGGCACCCTATGGCGCGTCGTAATCGACCCACGAGCCAGCCGAATCGCTCTTCAGCGTCACGGATTTCACGTCGCACAGATTGATTCCGGCCCAGGTCACGGGCTTGCCGCCGGATTGCGCGCGAATGTCGAACGCGCAATCGCGGTCGCTGAACTTGATCGCCTGACTGGCGCCCGCGGAAGGTGACGCGCCGAGCGGCTGCCAGCCATCGGTGCCGACCCGGCGAATGGCGACCGCAGACAATCGCGCATCGGTACCGTTAACGAGCACGAAGCCGGACACGCCGGCTCGAGCGGGCGCGGACGTGATCAGCGCGGACAGCGCGATCAGCGTCGCGATTGACAGTGCGGGTTTTATCACATGTTTCATACGCGCCGTAGTAGCAGTTGGCGGGCCCAGGTGAAATGTCCAATCGCCGAATAGCATCCGCGCATCGGCCCGATCTCGGTTTCGTCTCCGAATCGAAGTAGGCTTGCAAAATAATGTATCCACAAGCTGTGGATATTAACTATCCAGTAGCCACTCGCGGGCGATGGTGAGTCGTTTTCGGGCGCAAGGAGGAGCCGGTGGAATCGAACGAACGTTATTACCGTCGCCGGGCGGTCGAGGAGAAAATCGCGGCGCAGCGGGCAATGACCGATGCTGCACGAGCCTGGCATTCCAAGCTCGCCGAGGAATTCGCAACCCGCGCCGTCGATTCGACAGCCGATTGCTCAAACCACGTCAGCGCCTGAGGTTGAACGCACCAGCTTCCTGAGCGTTGGCCCCGTTCATCGTTCACACGAAGGGGGCTAAACCAATGATCATCTGGCTGTTCGCTTATGCTGGAGCGGCGCTTGCAATGCTCGTGCTCGACAGCATCTGGCTGTCGATTGCGGCCAAGAGATTATACCGGCCCGAACTTGGCAACATGCTGATGGACGGATTCCGGGTGACGCCAGCCGCAATTTTCTATTTCCTGTACGTCGCGGGGATCGTTTATCTTGCCGTCGCGCCAGGGCTTGCGGCCGATAAATGGACCGTTGCGCTGACGCGCGGAATGGCGCTCGGGCTGATCGCTTATGCGACCTACGATCTCACCAATCAGGCGACTCTCAAGCACTGGTCGACGTTGGTCACCGTCGCCGACATGGCGTGGGGAACATTACTCACCGGGGCCGCGGCGAGCGTCGGCTTTTTCGCCGCGCGCTGGGCAGCGGAGCGATTCGCCTGACGCTCAGTTGCGCTTGGGTGGTCCGGGGAAAAAAGCGTTGACCCGCTCCTGATAGGAACGAAACGCGCTCCCGCGGGAGCGCCGCATGTGCGCCTCGGTTGGCGGAATGCCCGACGTGTGGACGAGCAGCCAATAGATGAGCGCGGGACCGCTCAGCCCGACCCATCCCCACGGCCAGGTGAAGTCGGGGCCGATGGCAATGAGCGCGTAGGCAAACCAGCCGGTCCATTCGAAGAAGTAGTTGGGGTGGCGCGACCAGCCCCACAGGCCTTGGTCCATGACTTCGCCCTTGTTCTTGGGATTGGCGACGAAGGCGCGCAATTGATGGTCGGCAAATCCTTCGCCCACCACTGACGCCAGAAGCAGCGCCAGCCCCGCCCAGTCGCTCCACGCAAAGGCCGGCGCCGGATTGCTCGCCGCGGTCAGGATCGACAGCAGCAGCAGCCACCCCGCCGCAGCCTGGATCATGAGGAAACGGAATAGTCGTGCTTCCCACTCCGCACCCCATTCGCGCTTGAGCTGCGCATAGCGCGGGTCGTCCTTGCCCTTGAGCGTGCGCTTGAGGATGTGCGTGCCAAGCCGCAGCGACCAGCCGCCAATCATCCCCGCGACCAGCAGTCGCCGCTCGATCGGACCGCTTGCAAGAAGCGCTGCGATGACCCCGCCGGAGCCCGTTGCATAGGACCAGATCGTATCCGTCCAGCCCGACTTGCCGGGCATCCGCGCGATGCTCCAGGCGAAGGCCATCGAAGTCGCCATAAAGACGCCAAGGAACAGGAGCAGCAATAGGTTGTTCATGGCTACTGATACGCTCCGGCCCAAAAAAAAGACGAAAAATCACGTTGGCTACATCCGCATTGGCCGATCCAACGTAGCTCATTCCGCACGCACCTCCCCCGCGCGCACGAACGAAGAGGTTTTGCGCGCCATGATGAATGAAAGAAAGCTGCGGATCGCGGTTGTCGGCAGCGGCATTTCAGGGCTGTCAGCGGCGTGGCTGCTGTCCAAGCGTCACAAGGTGACCTTGTTCGAAGCCGACAAGCGGATCGGCGGGCACAGTCATACGGTGATTGCCAATGGAGTGCCCGTGGATACCGGCTTCATCGTCTATAATGAGCGCACTTACCCCAATTTGACGGCGTTATTCGATCACCTCGGGGTCGCGACCAAGGACAGTTCGATGAGCTTTTCGGTGTCGCTCGACCAGGGCCGGCTCGAATATGCCGGGAGCCTTAGGGGATTGTTCGCTCAGGCGCGCAATGTGGCGAGTCCGCGTTTCTGGTCGATGCTCAAGGATTTGGCGCGTTTCTATCACCGAGCGCCGCGCGACCTTGCCGACATCGGTACCACTAGCCTTGGCGATTATCTCGACGGGATCGGCTGCGGCGCGGCGTTCCGCGACGATCATCTCTATCCGATGGCAGCGGCGATCTGGTCGATCCCGGCGCACCGGATTCCCGATTTCCCGGCGGCCGCGTTCATCCGTTTTTGCGAGAATCACGGCCTGCTTAAATTTCTTCGCCGGCCGATCTGGCGAACGGTCACCGGCGGCAGCCGCGAATATGTCAAAGCGCTGACTGCTGGCTTCGCCGACAATATCCGCAGCGGCTGCGCGGTGACGGCGATCCGCCGCTACGACCATGGAGCGGTCATTACCACCGCCGACGGATCGCAATGTTTCGACCATGTCGTCATCGCCACCCACGCCGACCAGGCATTGAAATTGCTGACCGACCCCAGCGACGAAGAGAGCAAATTGCTTGGCGCCTTTCAATATCGATCGAACGAGGCGGTGCTCCATTCCGACCCGGCGTTAATGCCCGAACGCAAGCGGGTTTGGGCGAGCTGGAATTACGCTTCAAAGGCGACCAACGACCAACCATTGCTGTCGGTGACCTATTGGATGAACCGGCTGCAGGGCATCGCCGAGAACAAGCCGTTGTTTCTCACGCTCAATCCACTTCGCGATCCCGATCCCGCCTTGGTTCACCAGCGCATTGCCTATGATCACCCAATGTTTGATTCCGCAGCGGGCGCAGCGCAGCATGACCTGTGGTCGCTCCAGGGGCGGCGCAAGACGTGGTATTGCGGGGCCTATTTCGGCGCCGGCTTCCACGAGGACGGACTTCAGTCAGGCTTGGCGGTGGCCGAGCAATTGGGCGGCGTGAAGCGGCCGTGGCAAGTGCCGGGCGAATCGGCACGAATCCATCGTCATGCGCCCCGGAACATCGAACGCAGCGAAGAATTGGTCGCGGCGTGATGATGAGCGCGCTTTATACCGGCCGGGTGATGCACCGGCGGCTCAGGCCCAAGCTCCACCAGCTCGACTACCGCATTTTTTCGCTACTCATCGATCTTGACGAGCTTGAGGCGATGGACCAGCGGCTGCGGCTATTTTCGTGGCGGCGTTTCAACCTGCTCAGCTTTCGCGACGGCGATTATGGCGACGGCTCGGCGACCCCATTGCGCACTCAGGCCGAGCGACATCTGGAGCGGATCGGGATACCCGATGTCGGCAGGATCGAACTGCTGACCATGCCGCGCCTGCTCGGTTTTGCCTTCAATCCGTTGAGCCTGTATTTCTGTTACGACCTGACCGGCGCACTGACCGCGATCATCCATGAGGTCCATAATACGTTTGGAGAGCGCCATTCTTACGTCCTCACTGCCGACGAGGATCGCGGCTCGGTTCGCCAGGGCGCGGCCAAGGCCTTCCACGTCTCGCCGTTCCTGCCGATGACGCTCGGTTACACGTTTCGAGTGCGGCCGCCGGGGAAGCAGCTGCAAGTGGCGATCCAGGTGTCGGACAAGGACGGTCCGCTGCTGGTTGCGATCCAGCGAATGAAGCGACGCCAATTGACCGATGCCGCGATCCTTCGCGCGGTGCTCGCCTTTCCGTTGATGACGTTCAAGGTCGTCGCCGGGATTATCTGGGAAGCCGCTAAATTGTGGATCAAGGGCGTGGGCGTTCACCGCCATCCCGAGCCGCCGGCGACATCCGCCAGCTACGGGCCTCCGCGCTCGACGTTCGAACAGGCGAAAGCGGCATGAAACGCCGCGGTGTCCTCGCGCTGATCGGCGTCGGCCTGGTCGCGATCGGATTTGCCGGGTGCAGTACGCTGACCACCTTCGACACACTTGTGCCAAAGGACGGCGGAGTTGCGCGCGCCGCGAAGGATGTCGCTTTCGGTTCGGACGAGCGCCAGCGGCTCGATGTCTATCGCCCAACCGCACACAGCCCGGGCAAGCCGCTACCGATCATCGTCTTTTTCTACGGCGGATCGTGGAAAACCGGCAGCAAGGACGGCTATTCGTGGGTCGCACGGGCGCTTGCGGCGCGCGGGTTCGTCGTCGTCGTCCCCGATTACCGGCTCTACCCGAGCGTCAAATATCCGGCCTTCCTCGAGGACAATGCAGCAGCGGTGCGCTGGACCATCGCCCATTCGAGCGAATTCGGCGGCGATCCGACGCGCCTGGTTCTCGCCGGCCATTCGGCCGGGGCGTATAACGCCGCGATGCTGGCGCTCGACCCGCGCTGGCTCGGCGATGCGCGAAAATCGGTGCGCGGGCTGATCGGCCTCGCCGGGCCGTATGATTTCCTGCCCTTCGATACCAATACCACGCGCGAAGTGTTTGGCGACGCGCCCGACTTGCCCTCGACACAGCCGATCAATGTCGCCGACGCCGCCGACCCGCCCGCCTTTCTCGCCACCGGCGACACCGACGATACGGTGCGCCCGAGGAACAGCGACCGGCTTGCGGCGAAGCTGGAAGCGGCGGGCGTTACAGTCGAGCGCAAGCGCTACGCCAAACTCGGCCACATCAGCCTGTTGACCGCGCTTTCCAAACCGTTTCGCGGGCGGGCGCCGGTGCTCGACGATGTGGTGACGTTCGCGGAGAAGGTAACGCGGTAACGCAAAAGCCGCCACGGGAATGAAACTGCTGACGTCGATCGGCTCTCGTTAAATTCGGCCGTCGGCCGCCCCTTCCCGGCTCTACGCGCTGCTCCGGCGACGCTTCGCGTCGGCGTCGCTGCGCTCGGCGTTGGGGGGGAATGGCGCGCCCGGAAGGATTCGAACCTCCGGCCCCCAGATTCGTAGTCTGGTGCTCTATCCAGCTGAGCTACGGGCGCACGATGAAGAGGGCGCGACATAAAGGGGCAGCGGAGTTGGCGCAACCCG
>JBDSRE010000056.1:0-6389 GCA_039929465.1 Sphingomicrobium sp.
AAGTCCGTGTGACGTGGCTTGCAAGATCGAGCAAATCTTCCTCTTCCTCGCTCGCGGTGGGCAATCGCTCGAAATCTTCGGCTGCGACGATGACGTGGCAGGTCGAACATGCCATGCACCCCTCGCACGCCCCTTCGAGTGGCTGATCGGAGCGCCAGGCAAGGTCGAGCAGGCGTTCGCCGTCCCGACTTTCCACTTCTTTGTCCAGGGTCCCGTCAGTGCGGAAGAAACGAACCAGAGTCACCCGGGCACATTCCCCTGCCGGTCCGCAGCCTGATCGATCTGCTTGCAGGCGAAAACCAGGTCTTCGCCGTCGGTGTAGCGACCGAAGCCGAGCCGCAGCGACGAGCGCGCCTGTGGATAATCGAGGCCAATCGCCTTCAACACGTGGCTCGGCCGACCGGACCCACTGGCGCAGGCGGACCCAAGCGAAAAGGCAATGTCTCGCAAATCGGCGAGCAGGCGCGCGCCGTCGATTCGATCGCGGCGGATGCTGAGATTGCCGGGATAGCGACAATCGGTGCTGCCGTTGACGATCCAACCCGGGCCAAGCGCGGTGCGTGCCAGATGCCACAGGTTCTGAACATGGTCGAAATCGCGGGTTGCCCGTTCCCGCGCCAAGCTCGCCGCCGCGCCAAAGCCGACGCACAAGGCCGGGGACAGCGTTCCCGAACGCATCCCCCGCTCCTGCCCACCGCCATGGATGAACGGCGCCGGCTCGGCCCCGTCGCGCATCCACAGCGCTCCAATGGCTTTGGGTCCGTGAATCTTGTGGGCGCTGACAGCGACGAGATCGGGGCCTTCGGGCAAGTCGATTCGGCCGAAGCCCTGGACCGCGTCGCACAGCATCCTCGCCCCTGCGGCGTGTGTCAGTTCGGCGATTTCGCCGATACGCTGGATCACCCCGATCTCATTATTGACCATCATCGCGGAGACCAGCAGCACATCCTCGCCAAGCGCCTGTTCCAGAACGTCGAGGTCGAGCAAGCCGTCGTCCCCGACTGCAAGCACCGCAACCTCGACACCGCGCCCGCTTAGCCAATCGCAGCTGTCGAGCGTGGCGGCATGTTCGCTGGCCAGAGTGATGATCCGGTTGCGGCCCGGCGGCGCCTGCTCGACGCTGCCCTTCAGGGCCCAATTGATCGCTTCGGTTGCGCTTGAGGTGAAGGCGAGGCTGCCCCCGCCATAGCCGATTGCATCCTCCACCTCGCGCCGGGCGTGGTCGATCGCTGCGTCGGCTTCGCGGCCCCAGCGCGACGGCGAATGGGGGTTGGCGAAGCGGTTGGTTAGCCACGGCTGCATCGCCTCGGCGACTTCGGGCGCGAGCGGGGTCGTCGCCTGATAGTCGAGATAGATCATGCCGTTTGCTTCACGCCGCGACCCGCTGCCGGTCGGCGAAGCGGGTAAATTGGGCGAGGAAAGCGTCGACCTCCTTTTCGCTCGTCGCAGGCCCAAAGCTTATCCGCAAATAGCCCGCGGCGACATCCTCCGGAACGTTCATCGCCGCAAGCACATGGCTGGCCTTGGCTTTGCCCGACGAGCAGGCGCTACCCGCAGAGACAGCGATCCCGGCCAGGTCGAGCTGGATCAGCATCGCCATACTCGTCGCTCCGGGGAGCGAAATCGCACCGATCGTCGCGGCTCGAGGCGCAGCTTCGGCGATAATCGTCCCGCCCGCGACCTTGACCGCGGACTCAAGCCGCTCGCGAAGCGCGGCCATGCGCGCCATGTCGTAGGGCTTGGCCTCGAGCGCGGCGGCGAAGGCGCAGGCGCTCGGAACGTCCTGCGTTCCCCGCCGATACCCCTTTTCCTGCCCACCTCCGCATGCTTCCAGTGTTGCCAAATCTCTGACCAGCAACGCCCCGATCCCCGGCGGCCCACCGAGCTTATGCGCGCAAATGGCGATGAAATCGGCGTCGGGAAGTTCCATCTTCGATACTGACTGGGCGCAATCGGCGAGCAGCAGCGACCCCGCGCCGCGGACCTTTTCGGCGATTCGCTCGATCGGCTGGATCACCGCGGTCTCGTTATTGACGTGCTGGATGGCGATCAGCGCCGGCCCCTTGGCAAGAATGGAGTCGAGCGCGGCCTCGTCGATCAGGCCGTTCACGTCGACCGGGATGACATCCGCATTCTCCCCCATTGCAAAGGGCACGATGGCATGCTCGCTTGCGCCATACGCCCGCCGCGGCACAGTGGCGCGGCGGCCGGCGATTTCGACCGCTTCGCTCGCGCCCGAACAGAAGATGACATCGTGGCGCCAGTCGAGGACGCACTTTAGCGTCTCGCGCGCTTGTTCGAGCAAGGCATTCGATCCTCGCCCCTCGCTGTGCGGACTATTGGGATTGCTCCACGCGTCGAGTGCCCGCGCATACGCTGCCCGTGCCGCCGGAATAACTGGCGTGGTCGCTGCATGGTCGAGGTAGATTCGGGTCATCGCACCTTTATCATCACGTAAGAAGCAGGGCTTGCGCAACCGACGATTGCCAGAAATCGCCGCATCCCTATATAGGCTCATCGCCGGCGACGCACCCGCTGCACGCCGATTGTCCAGACCTTTTAGAACGAGCTTATGCCCGAAGTCATTTTTCCCGGTCCCGAAGGCCGTCTCGAAGGCCGTTTCCACCCCGGCAGCAGGCCCCGCGCGCCGGTCGCTCTGGTGCTCCATTCCCACCCCCAGGCCGGGGGCACGATGAACAACAAGCTCGTGCAATTGCTCTACCAGACCTTCGTCAAGCGCGGGTTCGCCACCCTGCGCTTCAATTTTCGCGGAGTCGGCAGGAGCCAGGGTCTATTCGACAATGGCATCGGCGAATTGAGCGACTCCGCAAGCGCGCTCGACTGGGTTCAGGCGATTCATCCTGAGGCCGAGACGACATGGGTCGCCGGGGTCAGCTTCGGTGCCTGGATCGGCATGCAATTGCTGATGCGCCGCCCCGAAATTCGCGGCTTCATTTCGATTGCACCGCCAGCCAATATGTATGATTTCAGCTTTCTTGCGCCATGCCCGTCATCGGGCATCATCGTCCAGGGCGAAGCCGACGAAGTGGTCACTCCGGGCGCGGTCCAGAAGCTCGTCGACAAGCTCCGCACCCAGCGCCACATCACCATCACCCATGAAACCATCCCCGGCGCGAATCACTTCTTCGCCAATGAAATGCCGATGCTGATGAAGCTGGTCGATGATTATCTTGACATGCGGCTCGCGACCGACCCGATCAAGGCGCCTACACTGTCCAGATCATCACGTTCATAAACAGCACCGCAGCAGCGACGAGCATCATTAGCCCGCGCGCCCGGGTCGCTGAGGTCCGAATAAGCTTGATCCCGCCGACCGACAGAAGCGCCGCTGCAATCATTGCAATGGCCAGTGCGGCGGTAGTGAGATTGCTCATTTCCATGACGATTTTCACCAGACCTTAACCCGCTTGCGCCTAGCGTATAGGCGTGACTCCGATTCCCAAACAGCAAGACCGGCTCGACAATGCCTTCGATCGGATCGAGGAAACCATCCTGCCGTGTATCTGCATGATGCTCGAAGCGCTGCTCGAAGCGTCCGAAGCGTTTCCCGAGGCCCGGCGCCGCTTCCTCGTTGCCGAATTGCAGACCCTTTCGAGCGAGCTTGAGGAGCTGACGAAGACGGTTGAGGGCTCAAACCCAAACCTCCTCGAGCCGGGCGAGTACAGAACCCGCAGCGTGGCCTAGATTTGCGCCTCGACGATGCGCGCATGGAGCGCCGGATCGACATTGCCCCCAGACAGCACGATTACCGACCCTTCCGGCGCATCGACCTGGCCCGACAAGACCGCCGCGAGCGCCACCGCGCCGCCGGGTTCGACCACCAATTGATGCTCGTCCCAGGCAAAGCGGATTGCTGTTTCGACGTCAGCGTCGCTGACCGCGACGACGCGCGCGGCGCGTTCCTTCAAGATTGCAAAGGTGATCGGCGACACCCGCGGGGTCTGGAGCGCGTCGCACAGCGTCGGCGGCGCATCATCCGCCACCGGCACGATCTCGCCCAACTCGAGCGAGCGCGCCATATCGTCCCATCCCGCGGGCTCGACTGCGACAATCGCCGCTTGCGCGCAGGCCAGCGCGATCCCCGACGCCAATCCCCCGCCGCCGCACGGAACGACAATCATCGGCGGAGCTTGTGCGCCCGCTACCGCCAGCTGGTCGAGGATTTCGAGGCCGACCGTGCCCTGCCCGCTGACGATTGCCGGGTCATCGAAGCTCGGCACCACGGTCGCACCTGTCTCCGCTGCGATTTCAGCTGAGATCGCCTCGCGGTTGCCGCTGCGGCGGTCGTAGAAGCGGATGTCGGCGCCTTCACTCCGAGTACCCTCGACCTTCACCGCCGGGGCGTCGCCGGGCATGACGATGATCGCCGTCATCCCAAGCCGCCGAGCAGCGATCGCGACCCCGCGCGCGTGATTGCCCGATGAGAATGCAACTACGCCGAGCTCGCGCTCCTCGGGCGAAAGCAGCAGCAAGCGATTGGTGGCACCGCGCAATTTGAACGCGCCGCCGGTCTGCAGGCACTCGCATTTGAGCCAATAGTCACGACCGCGAATCACGGTCCGGACGAGAGGCGTCTGCTCGACCAAACTGGCGATCCTCTGCCGCGCCGCAAGGACATCTTCAAGCTGTGGTTGGGGCACTCAGACAAGCTCCTGAAATCCAACGGGAAACGCCGAATGGTTGCACTCGGACGTCAAACCGAACCGCGAACCGGACCTGAGCCCCAAAAACCCTTTACTTGGAGCACCCCCGACCATATATCGCGCTCCCGCTGCCCCATGGGACTTCCAACCGCAAGGCAGCTTTGTTCGAACTATCTCGTTGGAGGTCCCTTGAATTGCACAAGCATCATCGCGCGCTGGGGCTAGCGACCGCCCCGTCCGGCATCCAAAGCGGTGTCGATATCGCCAAATTGCGTCCGGTTCAGCCGGTGACCTTGCTGCGTCCAGCGGCGGCCAGGCGCGCGGCGCGTTTCTTCACCGAAAGATTTCCTGGCCGCTCGCTCTATGCGGTCAAGGCCAATCCCTCCCCTGACCTGCTGCAGTTGCTGTGGGATTCGGGCGTGACACATTATGACGTCGCTTCCATCGGCGAGGTGCGGCTGGTTCGAGAGCTCCTGCCCGAGGCCGAACTGTGCTTCATGCACCCGGTCAAGGCCGAGGAAGCGATTGCCGAAGCCTATCTCGATCATCGGGTGCGCACCTTCAGCCTCGACACCCAGGACGAACTCGACAAAATCATGCGCGTCACCGCCAGCGACGGCGTTGCAGCCACCGACCTCAACCTGCTGGTGCGAATCCGGGTTAGCTCGGAACATGCCAAGCTCAGCCTGGCGTCGAAGTTCGGCGCCGACCCGAATGAAATGAAAGCACTATTGTTTGCTACCCGCCAGGCGGCGGACGCGCTCGGTATCTGTTTCCATGTCGGCAGCCAGGCGATGACCCCTTATGCCTATAGCGAGGCGATGGCCCGGGTCCGCGACGCCATTGTCGAGGCTGCGGTAACGGTCGATATCGTCGATGCGGGGGGCGGTTTTCCGTCGTCCTATCCGGGGATGGAGCCCCCGCCGCTCGACGCCTATTTCGCGGTCATACACAACGCTTTCGAAGCGCTTCCGATCAGTTATTCAGCGGAATTGTGGTGCGAGCCCGGACGCGCCTTGTGCGCCGAATATGCCTCGATCGTGGTACGGGTCGAAAAGCGCCGCGCTGACGAATTGTACATCAATGACGGCGCTTATGGCGCGTTGTTCGATGCCGCGCACATTGGCTGGCGCTACCCGGTACGCCTGCTCCGCGATCTTCCGTCGGACGTGCGCGACATGCCGTTTAGTTTTTACGGCCCGACCTGCGACGATCTCGACCATATGGCGGGCCCATTCGATCTTCCCGGCGATATCGCCGCCGGCGATTATATCGAAATCGGAATGCTCGGCGCCTATGGCTGCGCGATGCGGACCAATTTCAACGGCTTCGGCGCTGCGGAATCCTTCACCGTCGCGGACGAACCGATGGTTTCGCTCTATGGAGCCGCCAGCGAGCCGAGGCGGTCGAACGTCGTCACGCTGTAGCTACCTCCCATCCCGCTTGCGGGAGGGGATTAAGTGGAGGGCCTGTCCTCTTCTCGGCGCAGAAACTGGAAACTTCCCCTCCCCTAACCCCTCCCGCCCGCGGGAAGGAGATTTTTCGGAGTAAAACATGACCACCGACACGCTCATCAAAACCAGCGAGCAAGGCAAGACCAACGATACCCGCAAGGCGGAGCTGCTGAAAAGCCCGGTCGAGCATATCGACATCACTAGCTTCGATGCCCGCCCGATCATCGATTCGATGGGCAAGATGAGCTTCACCAGCCGCGACCTCGCCCGC
>JBDSRE010000057.1:0-5255 GCA_039929465.1 Sphingomicrobium sp.
AGCGCGCCGTTCCTCGGCGGCGGTTTCGGGCATTTCTTCGCTTATGCGCCGACCAAGCAGGAATATCCGATCAACCGCTATGCGATGGAAGTGAAACGCCAGCTCGACGTCCTCGACAAGCAGCTGGATGAGCATGAATTTGTCGCCGGCCCGGAATACAGCATCGCTGATATCGCCATCTGGCCGTGGTACGGGCAGGTCGCGCTCCACCGCATCTACGACGATGCCGGGGAATTCCTTGCGGTCGACGACTATGCCAATCTTCAGCGCTGGGCCAAGGCGATCGACGCCCGCCCCGCGGTCAAACGCGGTCGCATGGTCAACCGCAGCTGGGGCGAGCCCGCCGAGCAACTCCACGAACGCCACGATGCCAGCGACTTTGAGCTGAGGACTCAAGACAAATTGGAGGGGGCCGAATAATTGTGCTCCTGCGAAGGCAGGAGCCGTGGAGGGCGTCAGCGCTCAACCAGGGATGCGATGCGCACCCTGGGCTCCTGCCTTCGCAGGAGCACGATAGCGCCCGACGAATTCGTCCGCGAAACCCGCCAGACGCCCCTCGCCGATCGCCGATCGCATGCCTGCCATCAGCCGCTGGTAGAACCACAGATTATGCTGCGTCATCAGCATCGCGCCGAGGATTTCGTTCGATTTGACCAAATGGTGGACGTAAGCGCGCTCGAAATCGGCGCAGGCCGGACAGTCGCAGCCGGGCTCGATCGGGTCGCGATCCTCGGCGAAACGGGCGTTGCGCAGGTTGATGGGTCCGTTCGCAGTGAACGCCTGGCCGGTACGCCCCGACCGCGTCGGAAGCACGCAATCGAACATATCGATGCCGCGCAGCACCGCTCCAACCAGATCGTCGGGCTTGCCCACCCCCATCAAATAGCGCGGCTTGTCCGCGGGTAGCTGCGCGGCGGCGAAATCGAGGGTAGCGAACATCGCCTCCTGCCCCTCCCCCACCGCGAGCCCGCCAACCGCATAGCCGTCGAAGCCGATTTCGATCAGCGCCTCGGCGGATTGCCCGCGCATGTCCTTGTCGAGCCCGCCCTGCTGGATCCCGAACAGCGCCCCTTGATTACCAAGCGCGTCGAACGCGTCGCGCGATCTTTTGGCCCAGCGCATCGACCGTTCCATCGCCGAGCGCTGGACCTTGGGCGTGTCGCTCGTCCTGACCAGCTCGTCGAACGCCATGACAATGTCCGACCCGAGCAGGGTTTGTACCTCCATCGAGCGTTCGGGGCTGAGCAGATGGCGGCTCCCGTCTAGGTGGCTGGCGAAGGTCACCCCCGCCTCGCCGACCTTGGTCAATTCGCTCAGGCTCATCACCTGATAGCCGCCGCTGTCGGTCAGGATCGGGCCGTGCCAGCCCATGAATGCGTGCAGCCCGCCGAGCCGCGCGATCCGCTCGGCGCCCGGGCGGAGCATCAGATGATAGGTATTGCCAAGGATGATCTCGGCCCCGCTCGAGCGCACGTCGCCGGGGCGCATCGCCTTGACGCTTGCCGCGGTGCCGACCGGCATGAACGCCGGAGTCGCGATTCCGCCGCGCGCGGTCGTCACCGTGCCGCAGCGCGCAGCGCCGTCGGTGGCGCAAATGGTGAAATCGAAGCGGGTCATCGGCGGCGGCTTAGCGCCTCGCCGCAGCAACCGGAACCCGCGCGATCAGAAGCTTTTGGCGAGCCCGAAATTGAGCTGCAAATAGCTGTAGGCGAAATTGTTACTGGTCGGGGTATTGGAATAAATCAGCGCCGCATTGGCCGCCCAGTCCTTCTGGAATTTGGGGCTGACGACGCGCAGATTGGCGTAGCGCGCGCTGCGCCAGTTGCGGCCCGAATCGCGCTGCACACCATAACCCCCGGCGGCGAGCAACTGCCACCCGCCGACAAACCGCCGGACCTGCACCACCGGCAGCACTTCGGCGTAATAGCGCGGCGAATAATAATCATATTCGCGCGGGTCGCTGTTGCGGAAATAGCGGCCGCGCAACTGCACGCTAAGCCCGAGCTCGGGCTTGACCACATGGACGTAGGTGGCGCGCAAATGGGTGCGGATATTGTCGCCGGTAAATTCTTGAAGCCCGCCGACCAGGGTCACGACATTGCGCTCGTTAAGCGGGACATCGACCGCGGCCCCGGCAAAGGTCGAATAGAGCCGCTTGCTGATCCCGATCGGGGTTTCGACAATCTCCCGCTCCAGAAAATATTCCTGGCGGATCAGCGCATCATTGTGGATCGAGGCGCTGCCCAGCGCGGTATGCCCGTCGCTTCCGGCGAGGACGTCCCATTTCCACGCTTTATCGTCGTCGGCGATGCGCACATAGACGCGCTCCATGGTCTTGCCGCGCTGCCCCAGCGGGCTGAAGCGCGCGCGTTCAACGCGCAGCCCCAGGCGGTCGGCGGGACCGTCCCAGCGAAGGTCGAAGTCGAGCCCGAGCTTGAGCGTTTCGCTATGTTCCGAATCCGACGAATAAAAGACATCGCCGCCAAAGGCGTGCGATCCGGCCTTGGCGTCGGTCTCGGCGGCAATGGCCGGCGATGCAACCACTGCCGCGACGATAATCCCGGCTCCAATCTTGATCACTTGGTTCCCCATTTCTTGCGTAAACCGGCCATTTCGACCGCATAGCCCCACACGCATACCGGCTGCATGATGAGGGTATAGACGAGCAGATAGAACACCAGCCCGCCGATATTATGGCGCACCTTGAGCCCGTGCCTTTCGAACATCTTCGACTGGGTCCGGTAGATGAGGATGTTCCACAGTGCCGCGAACGGCAGCACCGCCAGGGTCATCAGCCCCGCAATCCAGAAGATATGGAAGAAGATCGCCGCCAGAACGCCGGGAATGAACACCACCGTGTAAGCAACGTCGAGCGGGAAGAATAACAGGTTCCACCAGATGAACATCAGCGTCAGCCGCGGCTTGAACAGCAGTGCCTGATGATGATCGAAGGCCTCGACCAGCCCGCGCGACCAGCGCTGCCGCTGACGCGCGAATTGACGGAAAGTGGTCGGTGCGTTGGTCCATACGATCGCGTCTTCGGCATAGCCGACGCGGCGATTCTCGCGCAGCAGCGCCCAGGTCATGACGATGTCTTCGCCGACGCATTCGGGCCATCCGCCAACCTCGATCAAAGCGGACTTGCGGTAGATGGAAAACGCGCCCTGGGCGACCAGCGTGCCCTGATACATGCTCTGCATCCGCTTGACCGCCGCAATGCCGTGGAAATAGTCCCACTCCTGCGCCCCGGTGATCAAATTCTCGCGCGAATTGCGGACCAGCACCGCGCCCGCCACGGCAACGGTCGTCGGCGGGTCGGCCGCAAGCCGCTCGACGATCCCGGTCAGCGCGTCGGGATGGAGGATCGAATCCCCGTCGATGGTAACGATGAGGTCGTGTTTCGACTGGACCAGGCCGTCATTGAGTGCGGCCGCCTTGCCGCGGTTGGTCTTGAAATCCAGCAGCCGTACCTCGGCCTGCGGCGGAAACGACAGCTGAACGATCGATTGCGCGGCGATTTCGGCTGTGCGGTCGGTCGACCCGTCATTGAGAATGAGGATTTCCAGCGGCCCCGGATAATCCTCATTGGCAACCGCCTCCAGAGTTTCGGCAATCGCCTTTTCTTCCTGGTACGCCGCAATCAGCACGGTCACCCCCGGATAGTCGGCGAGCGACTGCCGCATGGGCCGCCGGTCGAGGATCAGGCTCGCCACCAAAAAGGCGTTCATGAAGCCCGGGACATAAGCGATAAAAGAAATCGCGAAGAGCGCGAACACCGGATGCGTGACCCGACCAAGCTCGTTCAGCCACGGCATCGACACGACAATGCTGAACATCATCCACATCAGTGCGAATGTGAACGCGAGCGCGAATTTTAGGCGCACCGAATAATAGATGCGCGAAGGAGATCGCTGGAAGGACTCAGCGAGGATCGGCACTGTGATTTCATTTACCCCGGCACGTGTGTTTCCACCGCGCCATAATAAATCGGAAACCATTGAATTCCAGTTAAAAAAACCTGGTTGATTAACCGAAATGTCACAACATTTGTTATCTTTGCTTCATATGGAAACAGGTCTTTGAATCCTGTTCATCGCGGCAGCAGCAGACTCGAATCGCCATAACTGTAGAAGCGATAGCCGGCGGCGATGGCGTGAGCGTAAGCGGCCTGCATCACCTCGCGCCCCATCAGCGCCGAAACCAGCATGAACAGTTTCAGACTGTGCAGGGATAAAGGCTATGGTTCATAACGGCTTAGGTGCCATTTGGTGAAGACAAAATGCAGCCACCCATCGACTTCCCACCGGCAACCGAGCGGCTGGTGGCGACGGTTTGTGAACGGAAGCACCTTCCGCCTTTGACCGATCTGCAAAACCACCCACCGGTCGCCCAACGAGATCGTACCTAGTGTCCGTAATGGGTGGGAAGCGGACATTAGATTGAGAAGGCAAGTGACTCGGGTTCAGCGATGATCGAACGGCGTCAGTTCCCGATCCGAAATCTGACGTCGTAAACGATCGGAGCTGTCACAGACGTTCCTCCTGAATCTGTTGCTGGCTGAAATCTTGCACCTTTAAGCACCTTGCATGCAGCCGTTTGAAATCCTGGCATCAGTCCGCGATTGAGGGAACGGCACGCGCCCGCAGTGCCATCTGCTGCGACGTCGAGCCTAATGATGGCATCTGCCTCAACATTCGCTGCCAAAGCTTCGCGAGGATAATCAAGGTCGTTAAATCGATTGCGAATATTTGCGAGTGGTAGTGGCCTGGATTTCAGACTTCGCCATGCGGTCGGATCAATACCCCACTCGCTCATGATCTTGTCTTCACATTCCCGAAGAGTATCAACGAGTGTCGACAAAATGCGGATTGGTACTCCGACGTTTCCGAGTTTCGGATGAGAAAAACTGAGCGAGGTCGTGTTCGAAAGATTGTCGATTAGCGCGGGATCTGGCGAGACAACGTACAATTCGCGCCGACCGTTCCAGACCCGAATTGATATGTCGGCGCCGAACCGGCGGCCAGATTTTGTCTCGACGTTGGCATTGGGGAAGTGGCCTTCTTGCAGCTTGGATCCGACCGGCAGCGTGATTTGCAATACTGTCTCGTCATTGCCCGGCGTTCGCTCAATCTTGACGATTTGTCCGTCGGCAGAAGGGCGCTGCTTCAAGGCACAGATGGGCGCTTTTGAGTCCCATTCCCAAACATCGGCAGGCAAGGCCGAATTGGTTTGACTAAACGAAGCAATCGCCAAGG
>JBDSRE010000058.1:0-6955 GCA_039929465.1 Sphingomicrobium sp.
ATGGCAATGATGAAATAACCGGCACCCATGATCAATTTCCTGTTCGGACTTGATTGCACAACCGACGATTTATCGTGAAGTTCCAAACGGTTTGTCGCATCCGTTTGCCGGAGGCAGGTCGGCACCCTACGTACATCGCGATGTCGCCCCCAAACCCCCAGGACAAAGCAACGCCGGGCGGCGGCGGATTCAAGGTTTTACTGCGCTTCCTTCCGATGCTGTGGCCGAGCGGCGAGCGCGAATTGAAGGCGCGGGTCTTGGCAGCGGTCGTGCTGGTGCTGGCGGGCAAGGCGGTGACTCTGCTGGTGTCCTATGCGCTCAAGCTGGTGGTTGACCGGATGAGCGCTCATGCCGCCTACGCCATCGTCGCCGGCTTGGTTTTCGCTTATGCTGGAGCGCGCTTCGGCGGCGTTCTCGCGGACAATTTGCGCAATGCGATTTTTGAGAAGGTCGGACAGAATGCGGCGCGGCGGCTGGCCGGCCAGGTGTTCCGCCACATCCACGATCTGTCGCTCCGATTCCACCTCGAGCGGCGCACCGGGTCGCTGACCAAGATCGTCGAGCGCGGCACCAAAAGCATCGACATGATGCTCTATTTCCTGCTGTTCAACATCGTCCCGACGATCATCGAGCTGGCCGCGATTTGCGTCATTTTCTACGTCAAGTTCGGCATTGGGCTGGTCGCCGCGACCCTGATCATCGTCGTCGTCTACATCGCCTTTACGCGGGCGGTGACCGACTGGCGGGCGAAGCTCCAGCGGCAGATGAACGAGGTCGACAACCGTGCCATCGGGCGTGCCGTCGACAGTCTGCTCAATTACGAGACGGTCAAATATTTCGGCGCCGAGGAGCGGGAGGCGAAGCGCTATGACGAAGCGATCGACGCCTTCACCAAGGCCACCGTGCGCAACGAAGTTTCGCTCGCCTGTCTCAACGTTGGCCAGTCACTGATCACCAACGGAATGATGGCCGGGGCGATGATCTTCACGGTCTGGGGTTGGAGCAGGGGCCGCTTTTCGCCGGGCGATGTGGTCTGGGTCAACGGCCTGCTGATGCAGCTGTTCCGGCCGCTCGACATGCTCGGCTGGGTCTATCGCTCAATCCGCCAGGGATTGATCGACATGGAAGCGATGTTCGGCCTGCTCGATACTCCGACCGAGGTGGTCGATGCGCCCGGCGCCCCTGAGCTTGCGGTCACCCGCGGCAGGATCCTCTTCAACAACGTCGACTTCGGCTATGAGCCGGGCCGCGAAATCCTGCGCGGGCTATCGCTCGACATCCCAGCCGGAACAACCTGTGCCATCGTCGGTCCTTCAGGTGCGGGCAAGTCGACCATCGCGCGGCTGCTGTACCGCTTCTACGATCCCCAAGGCGGAAGCATTTCTATCGATGGCCAGGACATCACCCAGGTGACCCAGAAGAGCCTGCGCGGAGCGATCGGAATCGTTCCCCAGGATACGGTCCTGTTTAACGACACCATCGGGTACAACATCGGCTACGGACGCGACGACTCGAGCCAGGAGATGGTCGAGGAGGCCGCGCGCGGCGCCGCCATTGATCGCTTCATTGCAATCCTCCCCGACGGCTATGAAGCAATGGTCGGCGAACGTGGGCTCAAATTGTCGGGAGGCGAGAAGCA
Source organism: Sphingomicrobium sp. (assembly GCA_039929465.1). Lineage (GTDB taxonomy): Bacteria > Pseudomonadota > Alphaproteobacteria > Sphingomonadales > Sphingomonadaceae > Sphingomicrobium. The sequence continues at coordinate 1,640 of JBDSRE010000058.1, forward strand.
GCGCATTGCGATCGCCCGAACCCTGCTCAAGAACCCGCCGATCCTGGTCCTCGACGAAGCCACCAGCGCGCTCGACAGCAGGACTGAGCAGGCGATCCAGCAAACGCTCGACAAGGTCGCCGAGAATCGTACCACGATCATGATCGCGCACCGCCTGTCGACGGTCATCGAGGCCGACCAGATCGTTGTCCTCGACGACGGCCGGGCGGTCGAACGCGGCCGCCATTCCGAGCTACTCGAGCGCGGCGGGCTTTACGCCGAGCTGTGGCATCGCCAGGCTGCCGAACGCTCGGCTCAGCAAACAGCGGAAGCCGCGGAATGAAAGTAGAGCCGAGCGCGGTTCTCAAGACAGTGTTCGGGTTCGACTCGTTCCGCGGAGTACAGGAGCAGGTGGTCGACCGTGTGCTCGCCGGTAAGCACACGCTTGCGGTGATGCCGACCGGGTCGGGCAAGTCCCTGTGCTATCAATTGCCGGCGCTGATCCGCGACGGCACCGCGTTGGTCATCTCGCCGCTGATTGCGCTGATGCACGACCAAATCCGAAGCGCCACCACGACCGGGCTCAAGGCAGCATCGCTGACCTCCGCCGATAGCGACCGCGAGGCCACCGTCGAACGGTTTCTGAAAGGTAAACTCGATCTGCTATACGTCGCCCCCGAGCGCGCCTCGGGCGAAAGCTTCCGGCGGCTGGTCAGCCGGGTCAATTTGGCGCTGATCGCGATCGACGAAGCCCATTGCGTGAGCGAATGGGGGCATGATTTCCGTCCCGATTACCGGCTTTTGCGCGCGCTTCTCGATGACAATGACGGTGTGCCGCGCCTGGCCCTCACTGCGACCGCCGACCAGCGCACTCAAAGCGATATTCTAACCCAACTCGGGATCCCCGAGGACGGGCTCATCGTCGCCGGCTTCGACCGCCCCAACATCCGCTATCATGTCCGGCCGCGTGACGGCATCGGGGCGCAGTTGAAGACGCTCGCCGAAGCCCAGCCGGGCGCCGGAATCGTCTATGTTCAAAGCCGCGACAAGGCGGGCAAAATCGCCGAGCAAATCGCCGCCAGCGGTCGCCCGTCGCTCCCCTATCATGCCGGACTGGAGCCGCAGATCCGCAAGGCCAACCAGGCCGCGTTCGTCCGCTCCGAAGAGATGGTGATGGCTGCCACGGTGGCGTTCGGAATGGGTATCGACAAGCCCGACGTACGCTTTGTCGCCCATGCCGGAATCCCCAAGTCGATCGAAGCTTTCTACCAGGAAACCGGCCGCGCCGGGCGCGACGGCGATCCCGCCGAAGCGTGGCTGTTCTGGGGGGCCGAAGATTTCGCCACCGCTCGGCGGCGGATCGAGAGTGAGGTCGAACCTGAGCGCCGAGTCGGCGAACGCGAGCGCTTGAACGCACTCGCCGCCTTAGTCGAGGCAAGCGGATGCAGGCGCGCGATCCTGCTTCGCCATTTCGGCGAGGACCCGCCCGAAACCTGCGGCAATTGCGACAATTGCATTGATCCGCCGGCGACGATCGACGCCACCAAAGTGGCGCGCAAGTTGCTGTCGGCGGCATTCCGCACCGAAATGCGCTTCGGGGTTGCCCACCTCGCCGCGGTGCTTGGCGGCGACGATAATGAAAAGGTGCGGCAATTCGGCCATCACACCTTGTCGGTATTCGGGATTGCCGACGCCGACGAACTGGCGCTGCTGCGGCCAGTGGCGCGCGCATTGATTGCCCGCGATGCACTGCGCGCCGACGCTTATGGGGGATTGTCGTTCGGTCCCGCAGCGAAAGCGATCCTCAAGGGCTCGGAACTGGTGACGATCGCCGTCTTGCCGCCGCGCCAACGCCGATCGCGCAAGCAGCGTTACGATGGCCCAACCGATCCACTGTTCGAAAAGCTGCGCGAGGCGCGCCGCGAGCTGGCTGTGCAATCGGGCGTTCCGCCCTACGTCGTGTTCCACGATTCGACCCTGCGCGAGATTGCCGCCGCGCGTCCCGCAAGCCTTGCCGAACTGTCACGGATCAGCGGAGTCGGAGCGACCAAGCTCGAGCGTTATGGCGAGGCCATGCTGGCCGCACTCAGTGCCAAGGATTGATATTCAGACTTGCGAAAGCGCATTTTGCGCTAAAGAGCGGGATATCAAACCAATTTTGGGAAATATCATGATCCGCAGCATTGTTCTTGCGACCGCAGCGCTTAGCCTTTCCTCCACCCCAGCGCTTGCGCGCGCCGCCGTCAAACCCGCGGCGGGCGCGACGTTGCCGGCGTCGAACCCCTTCGCCAAGGCCAGCACGCTACCTTATGGAACGCCCGATTTCGCGGCCATCAAGGACAGCGATTATTTGCCTGCCTTGCTCGCCGGAATGGCGCAGCAGAAGGCCGAAGTTACCGCCATCGCCAACCAGAAAGCGGCACCGACATTCGACAACACTATCGTCGCGCTGGAAAAATCGGGCGTATTGCTCGAACGCACGATCCTCGCCTTTTCGGCGGTCAGCGGCGCTAATACCAACGAAGCTCTTCAGGAGGTCGATACCACGACCTCGCCGCTCCTCGCCGCCCATTCGGATTCGACGTATCTCAATCCCAAATTGTTCGCTCGGGTGAAGGCTCTCCACGAACAGCAGGCAGCCCTCAATCTGGCTCCTGAACAGGCCAAGCTGCTCGATGTCACCTACAAGGATTTTGCGCATTCCGGCGCCGAGCTGTCGCCAGCCAAGCAGACCGAGCTCAAAGCGATGAACAAGCGGCTAAGCACGCTTTCAACAGCTTTCTCGCAGCAGCTTTTGGAGGCGGCCAAGGCAGGCGCGGTCAAGATCGACGACAAGGCCAAGCTGGCAGGACTTTCGGACGCCCAGATCGCCGCTGCGCAGCAATCCGCGAAGGACCGCAAATTGGGCGGCTATCTGCTTACCTTGCAGAATACCACTCAGCAGCCGCTCCTCGAATTGCTCGAGGACCGCTCGACCCGCCAAGCGCTGTACGACGCCAGCATCAGCCGCGCCGAAAAAGGCGGCAAGAACGATACGCGCGCGTTGATCGCCGAGATCGCGCAATTGCGGGCCAGGAAAGCGGCGATGTTCGGCTATCCGACCTTTGCCGATTATACGCTGTACAACCAGATGGCCAAGGACCGCGAAACCGCGCTCGGCTTCCTCAACCGCCTGGCTCCGCCGGTCGCTGCGCGGCAACGCACCGAAGCCGCGGATATCCAGAAGCTGGTCGATAAGCAGGGCGGCGGGTTCAAGGCCGGGCCGGCGGACTGGAACTATTACTCGGAGCAGATCCGCAAAGATCGCTATGCCCTCGACGGCGACGAAGTGAAGCAGTATTTCGAGCTCAACAAGGTGCTCAACGACGGCGTGTTTTACGCCGCGAACCAGCTTTACGGACTAACCTTCAAGGAGCGTAAGGACATCCCGACATGGAACCCGGACATGCTCGTCTATGAGGTGTTCGAGGAAGACGGCAAATCGCTCGCTCTATTCTCCCTCGATCCGTGGAAGCGCGACAATAAGTCGGGCGGCGCGTGGATGTCCAACCTGGTCAACCAGTCGTACCTTCGCGGGACCAAGCCGGTAATGTACAATGTCGAGAATTTTACCAAACCCGCCGCTGGCCAGCCGGCTCTGATCAGCTTCGACGATGTCGGCACCATGTTCCACGAATTCGGCCATGCGCTGCACGGTATGTTCGCGGCGCAGCAATATCCGACGTTGTCGGGCACCAATGTGGCGCGCGATTTCGTCGAATTCCCGTCGCAGTTCAACGAGAATTGGGCGCTTTATCCCAAGGTGCTCAACAATTACGCAGTCAATTACAAGACTGGCGCCCCGATCCCCCAGGAACTGGTGACCAAGATCCTCAAGGCGCGCACCTTCAATCAGGGCTATGAGGTGGGCGAAATTCTCGAAGCTGCGCGGCTCGATCTCGATTGGCATTCGCTGGCCCCCGATGCGGCGCTCCAGGATGCCGGGAAGTTCGAGGCGGGGGCGCTTGCAAGTAGCGGCTTCGATACCGCGGATGTGCCGCCGCGCTATCGGTCGAGCTATTTTCTCCACATCTGGGGCAACGGTTATGCCGCCGGCTATTATGCCTATCCGTGGACCCGGATGCTCGGCCAGGATGCTTTTTCGTGGTTCGAAGCCAATGGCGGAATGAATCGGGCTAACGGGCAGCGCTATCGCGACATGATATTGTCGCGCGGCAACACCCAGGATTATGCCGAGATGTTCCGCGCCTTCACCGGTCATGATCCCGAAATTAAATCCTATCTCGATTATTACGGCCTTTCGGCGGCGCCCGGCGGCGAATGAGCGCCCCGCGGCGCTTCGACGACCAGGTGATGGTCGGCGGGCAAGTCAGTGTCGATGACGTCGCCGGCTTGCCCGGGCAAGGCGTTGCGATGCTGATCAACAACCGCCCCGATGGCGAAGAGCCGGGCCAACCGGCAGCAGCCGATATCGAGGCTGCTGCCGAACGTGTCGGCATCGCCTACCGCTACGTACCGATCATCCGCGGAATCGGGCCCGGCGATGTCGAGTCGATGCAGGTCGCGATCGACGAAGCCGGGAGCGGCAAGGTGCTGGCTTTCTGCCGTTCGGGCAACCGATCGGCGCTGGTCTGCGCGCTGGCTCGCCGCCAGCAGGGACTGGAGCGCGAGGCGGTCGAGCAGCAATTGGTCGACGCCGGAGTCGACCCGATGCCGATCGCCCATCTGCTGTAGGCGCGAGTCCTAGAACGGGTCGATGTCGCCGGCCGCAATTTCTTGCGCGTGCGGTGTTCGCCCGAGCATTGCGTTGCGGTGGGGAAAGCGGCCAAACCGTTCGATAATCGCGTGATGCTTCTTGGCGAAGTCGAGAAATTGCCGATCACCGAGGGCGGTGAACAAAATCAAGGCGCGGTTCTGGTCGGCGATGTCCTCGCTATGTTCGAACGGCATGTAGAGGAATGACCGCTCACCGTGTTCGAGCGCGTCGTCGAGCCCTTTATCGACCGCGCCTCCGGCGATCCCAAGCGCCAGCGGGTCGGTGGCGAATTGCTCGGCGTGGCCGCGGAACATGTTGCGCGGGAATTGGTCGAACAGGATTACCGCGGCGAGCGCGGACAGCGCCTGATCGAGGAAGCCGTGAGCAGGCAATTGGCGCTTTTTCGACCATAAATCGCGGAATTGTTCGCGGATTTGCCGATCGAGCGCGTCGTCGGTCTGCCAATGCTGCTCGGGCTTGAGGCCGAACCAGAATTTAAGGACGTCGGCCTGCCACCCGGTGGGCGTCATGCCGCAGTGCCGCCGACCGTCAGTCCGTCGATCAGCAAGGTCGGCTGACCA
>JBDSRE010000059.1:0-2751 GCA_039929465.1 Sphingomicrobium sp.
GTGTCGCCGATCGAGGCTTTGGTGCTTCCGCGCATGACCGCCGCGATCATCATGATGCCTTTATTGTCCTTTTGGGCGATTCTCGCGGCGCTGCTCGGCGGCGGCATCTTCATCTGGTTCGACCTCGGCATTCCGCCAGAGACTTACATCCAGCGGCTGCAGGAAGTGATTCCGATGACCGATTTCTGGATCGCGATGATCAAGGCACCGGTGTTCGGATTCATCATCGCGTTGTCAGGCTGCTTCCAGGGCATGCTGGTGGAGGGCGACAGCGAGCAGGTGGGATCGCGCACCACCACCGCGGTAGTCCAATCGATTTTCCTGGTCATCGTGCTCGATTCGGTGTTCGCGGTGTTCTTCAGTTCGATCGGATGGAAATGACGGCGCCCAAGGATCCCATCCCGATTATTGAGGTCAAGGGGCTGCGCAACGCCTTTGGCGACGCGGTCATCCACGACGATCTCAACCTTTCCGTACGCCGCGGCGAGATTCTCGGCGTGGTCGGCGGATCGGGTACCGGCAAGTCGGTCCTGCTGCGCTCGATCATCGGCCTCCAAACCCCTGAGCAGGGCACGGTCGAAGTGCTTGGCGAAAACATGATCGGTCGCCCTGAGGACGAGGCCAAGAACATCCGCCGCCGCTGGGGGGTATTGTTCCAGAACGGCGCACTGTTCTCGACCCTGACCGTGGCCGAAAATGTCGAAGTCCCGATCCGCGAATATTTTCCGTTCGTTAAACCGCCGCTGCTCGACGAGATCGCGTCCTACAAAATCGCCATGGGCGGGCTTCCGCCAGATGCCGGCCCCAAATTCCCGGCCGAGCTGTCGGGCGGAATGGTCAAGCGCGCCGGCCTCGCTCGTGCCCTTGCGCTCGATCCCGAACTGCTGTTCCTCGATGAACCGACCGCCGGGCTCGACCCGATCGCCGCCGCGGCGTTCGACGAATTGATCCTGTCGCTCCAGCAGCGGCTTGGCCTGACGGTGTTTCTGATCACCCATGACCTCGACACCTTGCACGCAATCTGCGACCGGGTGGCGGTGATTGCGGATAAAAAGGTCATTGCCGTCGATACGATACCAAAGCTTCTGGCGATGGATCATCCGTGGATTCAGGAATATTTCAACGGTCCCCGTGGCAGGACCGCCGCAGATAGCTATTACAAGAACGACAAAGAGGAAAAGGGGGCTTTGGCCTAGATGGAGACGCGGTCCAACTATGTGATGGTCGGAGCGGTCACCACGGCCTTGCTCGCCGGGGTGCTGCTGTTCATCGTCTGGCTTGCTGGTCTGTCGAACAAGCAGACCAAATGTTACGATATCTACTTTTCTCAAGGGGTTGCTGGGCTCAACAAAGGTTCGAACGTGACCTTCACCGGGGTTCCCGTGGGCCAGGTGCAGAAAATCTCGCTGCTTCCCAACCGGCCAGAATTCGTGTGGGTCCAGATCGAGGTCGATGAGCAAACCCCGGTGCTTCAGGGAACCACTGCGCAAATCAAGACGGTGGGCTTCACCGCGCCGCCCGAAATCCAGCTTGGCGGGGCGGTCAAGGGCACTGCGCCGATCACCCAGAGCGGTCCTCAAGGCTGCCCGGTAATCCCCGCAAGCACCGGCGGGCTCGGCGCCCTCCTCAACAGCGCGCCGGAGCTGATCGACCGGATCCAGCGGCTGACCGAGCGACTGACTGAATTGCTTGGCGACAAGAACCAGAATTCGATCGCCGGAATCCTCGAGAATGTGCAGAAAACCACTGACGTCCTAGCCGAACGCTCGCCTGAAATGGCCGATGCCATCGCCGAACTGAAAATCGCTGCACGCAATGCCGGGGTCACCGCGCAGCGGGTCGGGGTCCTGACCGACAGCACCAATCGACTGGTCAACGAACAAGGTCGGCCGGCAGCGGAGGATTTGCGCAAATCGATCGCCGCGGTGCAGCAGGCGGCGGAGAATATGAATTCGGTGATCAGCGATGCTCGGCCGGGCATTCAGAATTTCACCAAGTCGACTTTGCCCGAAGCCAATCGCCTGGTGCGCGATCTGCATGAGCTTACACGCTCGCTCAATTCAGTCACCGAGCGGGTTGACCAAGGCGGAATCGGCGCCGCGCTCGGGCCCGAAAAGCTGCCCGATTATAATCCGGGGAAGAAAAAATGAGATTGTCGAGTTTACTCGTCCCGCTGGTGCTCGCGGCAGCACTCGGCGGCTGCTTCGGCGGCAAGGCTCCGGCGACGCTGTACACCCTGACACCGAGCGCGGCCGATCCCGGGAGCATCTCTCGCACCGCGAGCGCTGGGCAGGCGGTGACCATTGCGGTTCCGGTAATCGAAAAGGCGCTGCGCACGACGCGGGTTGCGGTCGACCTCGGCGCGACCCAGGTGCAATATGTGAAAGACGTTCAGTTGGTCGACACGCCCGATCGCTTGTTCCAGCAGCTGGTGTCGGAAACGTTGCGCCGAACCACTGGGCGAGTGGTCCTTGATCCCAATCAATCGACACTCGACCCCGGGGTATTGGTGACCGGCCAAATGCAGAAGTTCAACTACGATTCGAGCACCGGCCAGGTGATCGTCCAATATGATGCGGCGCTGTCGAGCGACGGCGGCCGCCAGATCGAATCGCGCCGCTTCACCGCCATGGCTCCGTCGGACGGGACCTCGGCAACGGTCGGCTCGGCGCTCAACACCGCCGCCAATCAGGTCGCCGCCGACGTGGCGCGGTGGATCGGCGGCTAGCGTCCGCCTTTGAACCGTATCGG
>JBDSRE010000060.1:0-2715 GCA_039929465.1 Sphingomicrobium sp.
TCCGAATTCGACATGGACTCGGTCGATCTGTTCGGGGGTCGCGCCTTCCAATAGCAATTTGGTCGCCTCGACCTGGCGCGGCATCAGCATCCGGTTGCCGATGAAGCCGTGGCACACGCCGGCGATAACCGGCACCTTCCTGATCTTCTTGCCCAATTGCATCGCGGTCAGAAGCACGTCCGGCGCGGTCTTGGCGCCGCGCACGACCTCGAGCAATTTCATGATATTGGCGGGCGAGAAGAAGTGCAGTCCGAGCACATCCTGCGGGCGGCTGGTTGCGGCGGCGATTGCGTTGACATCGAGGTATGAGGTGTTCGACGCCAGGATCGCGCCCGGCTTGGCGATTTTGTCGAGGCGGCAGAAAATCTCTTTCTTGACGTCCATGTCCTCATAAACCGCTTCGATGATCAGGTCGCAGTCGGCCAGCGCATCGAAATCGAGCGTCGGGCTTAGCAACCCCATCGCCTGTTCAACCTGCTCGTCGGTCAATTTGCCCTTGGCCGCGCTGGCTTCGTAATTCTTGCGCATCAGTCCGGTGCCGCGGTCGAGCGCTTCTTCAGTCATTTCGACGATCGTCACCGGAATACCCGCGCTGAGGAAATTCATCGAAATGCCGCCGCCCATGGTCCCCGCGCCGATTACCCCGACGCGCTTGATTTCGCGCGGCGTCGTGCCTTCGGGCATCCCGTCGATCTTGGCTGCCTGGCGCTCGGCGAAAAAGAAATATTGCTGCGCCCGCGACTGCGCCCCGCTCATCAACTCCATGAACAAGCGGCGCTCGTCCTTGACCCCTTCGGCAAAAGGTTTGGCAACCGCCGCCTCGACCGCCTGAATGTTCTTTTCGGGCGCCTCGAAGCCCTTCATCTTTCGCGCATTGGCCTTGCGGAAATCGTCGAACACGGATTTGTCCGCGGCCTCGACCTTGTCCTGCCGTTCGGACGATTTGGGCACCGGCCGAACGTCCCTGACCCCTTCGGCAAAGGCGACCGCGTGGGGAATGAGCTCACCTTCGATCAGCCGGTCGATGAGCCCGCACTCATAGGCCTGCTTGGCCGAAATCGGAGTACCCGTTGCGCACATCTCAAGCGCCTTGGGAACCCCGGCAACGCGCGGCAGGCGCTGGGTCCCGCCAGCCCCCGGGAGCAACCCCAATTTGACCTCGGGCACGCCCAGCTTGGCGCTCGGCACCGCCACCCGGTAATGGCAGCCAAGCGCGATTTCGAGTCCGCCGCCGAGCGCGGTGCCGTGGATCGCCGCGACCACCGGCTTCGAACAATTTTCGATCGTGTCGACAACGTCGGGCAACCACGGCATCACCGGCGGTTTGCCGAATTCGGTGATGTCGGCACCGGCGAAAAAGGTCTGGCCTTCGCAAGCAATGACCGCGGCCTTTACGCTTTGGTCTTGTTCAAGCTCCTCGATCGCCGCAACCAGCCCCTGACGAACCGCCGCGCCGAGCGCATTGACCGGTGGATTATTCGACAGGATGATGAGAATATCGCCATGCTTGCGGGTCGAAATCGGGCTGGTCATCGGGTTCTCCTTGGGCGAGCATTCGCTACGGCGCAGCAACAGCGCTGGCAAGGCTTGCCCGGACGCGCAGCGCTCGCCACAGATATGCGCGATGATCCCGCGTGAACTCCTCGCCACTGCAACCGTGCCGGGGGGCGGGGAGCAGCTGCGGCTGTTCCGGCGGGGCGCGGACTACATGATCGTGCTCGACCGCAACGAGCTGATGAACAGCCGGATGAGCGGGTCGGAGGAAGCGCTCGCACAGCTGACGATCGAGCGGCTGGGCAAGCGCGATGCCCATTTGCTGATCGGCGGTTACGGGATGGGGTTCACCCTCCGCGCGTCATGCGCTGCGCTGTCGCTGAACGGGAAAATGACGGTCGTGGAGCTGGTGCCGGAAGTGGTTGAGTGGGCGAGAGACCATATGGCGGAGATGACCGGAAATGCCCTCGACGATCCCCGGGTGGAATTAGTCATCGGCGATGTCGCGGACAGTATGAGCGCTGTCAAGTATGATGCGATCCTGCTCGATGTCGACAATGGCCCCGACGGGCTGACCCGTGCTGCCAACAACCAGCTCTATTCGCCGCGTGGGCTGGCGGCGGCCAAGGCGGCACTCAAGTCGGGAGGAATCCTGGCGATATGGTCGGCGGCGTCCGACCGCGCATTCACTCGGCGGCTCAGTGATGCTGGATTCGCGGTCGAGGAAATGACCCTCGCGGCGCGGAGCAACGGCAAGGGGCCGCGCCACACCATCTGGTTCGCGACCAAGCGCTAGCGGGTGCCAACACTTGCCCGCACGCCCGCCACCCGTCATAGGCTCGCCACACCCGCACCAACTCAAGGCCAGAGCAATGAAAGCGCGCGTGTTCATAACCTTGAAGAACGGCGTTCTGGACCCCCAGGGCAAGGCCATTCACCATGCGCTCGAAGGGCTCGGCTTCGCCGGGGTCAACGACGTCCGAGCGGGCAAGATGATCGAGCTCGACCTTGCCGACGGCACCGGCGACGATGCGATCGCGGAGATGTGCCGAACCCTGCTCGCCAACACGGTGATCGAGAACTTCCGCATCGAGAGGATGGAGCCGGCGGCGTGAACAGCGCGGTCATCGTCTTCCCTGGATCCAATTGCGACCGCGACCTTGCTGTCGCGCTGGAAATGGTGACCGGGCGCAAGCCGGCAATGGTCTGGCACCGCGACAG
>JBDSRE010000061.1:0-4553 GCA_039929465.1 Sphingomicrobium sp.
ATTATCTTTGTGGCAGGCTGACTGAGAGCTTCATCGAAGCATCTAAGGGCACATGCACGTCATCGCCCTCTGGAAAGCGCGCGGATGTATGCGGGGCGGTCGTGCTGCGTGAGCGAGACGGCGGGCAGCGCGGCCGCGGCAAGCATTACGATCGCAAGGAGAGCTTCATTGCGGACGTTCGGTTCGCGCGAGCAAATAGGCGAGATCGGCCTTCCAGAAGCGCGCCCAGGTGTGTGTCCCGTGCCCGCGCGTATCGGCAGTCTCGGGGATTAGGCGAAACCGAGCGTTCGGCATTCGCGCCAGCGCGCGCTGCGGGATGTCAAGATTGCGCGGATTGATGAAATCGTCGGCCGAGTTGAGCCACGATACGGGCGCGCTGATCGCCTCGAGTGTTGGCCAAGGGTTGTAGGTGCGTGAGGCCTCAACCTGGAAGATCAGATCGTTAGCGTCGAGCGATGCCAGCGACGTCGCGATGCGCGTGCGCACATGCTCGGTCGCCGCGTTGCGCGTCGGAAATGCCTGCTGGAGTTGGAGCGGGGCCGCCCCCGCTAAGATCAGCATCGACGCCGCGATGCGCAGCCCTTGCACCGGCTGGCGCATGTAATTCCCCTGCGCCCAAGCGGGATCGGCCTTAATCCCGTCTACCAGCAATTGCCGCCATATTCGGTTGAGCCCGGCGATCTCGACCGGCTGGCAGGCGAGCGGCAAATAGGCGCGCGCGTAATCGGGCCGTTTCACGCCCCACACGAAACTGTGCATGCACCCCATCGAGGTGCCCATGATTAGCCGCATCTGGCGAATGCCGAGGCCCTCGCTAAGTAGCCGGTGCTGCGCCTCGACCATGTCGTCATAGTCGTACGCAGGAAAGCGCATGCGCAGGCCGTCCGACGGTTTGGACGATCCGCCATGGCCGATATTGTCGGGCAGGATTATCCAGTAGCGACGGATGTCGAGCGGCTGTCCCGGACCGTAAAGCTCGTCGGCGAACTGCGGCTGGAGGAATTGCTTGCCTGTACCGCCGGTCCCGTGGAGCACCATCACCGCATTTTCGATCTCTCCACGGGCGTTGCGGCGCGGCTCGCCGAGCGTGGTGTAGTGCATGCGCAGCGTCGGCAGGCGCGCGCCATTGCGGAAGCGGAAGTCGCGTAAAACGAAGTCGGCCTCGCGGCTGGGCCATTTGGAGAAAGTGGCGGTGACGGATGGCGCAGAAACTGGCGCGGGTGCGAGCGAAGTCGCTTGAACGAACAAAGCGGCGGAGATGGCGAGAAGCAGGGTCATGGCACCTTCTGGCTTGCTTTTGCCGCGAAACCAAGGTGGACGAGGACTTTGTTCGGTCGTCGATGGAAAGGTCATCATGCGCCTCGGGATCATATCGTCATTGGCTGTGGGATTGTTTCTCTCTTCGGCGGGTTGCGCGACGCACCAGAGTGCAGTGGCGGCCCCCGGTGTCGTCGACCTGCCGGGGCTTCGTTACGAGGTGCTCCGGTCGGGCCCGCCGGGACTGCGACCGCGGCGATCGGACGATGTGATGGTCCGCTATGTTGGACGGCTGGCCGACGGCAGCATTTTTAGCACATCGGCGAGCGATGGCGCGGCGCCCTCGGCCTTTGCGGTGCGCACCGTCATCCCCGGCTTCAGCGCACTCGTCCAGTTGATGCGGCCGGGCGACCGCTGGCGGTTCACGATTCCTGCTTATCTTTGCTATGGTTATCAGGGGCGGCGCTTCATCCCGCCTGAAGCGACGCTAAAGCGCGATATCCCGCCCGACAGCACGCTCATCTTCGACGTCGATCTCGTCTCAATCACGCCGACGCGGTAAGGTGCGCGCTGGCAAGCAGCCGATCCATCGGCTTGCCTTGCTCTCATTTATTCGCACAATGCGTCGATTGCGGTCGCTTCGGATTATCGCGGGCGGCTGGTTGTTTTTGCAGTTTGGCGTCCACAAGCGGACGGTCGGCTTCCGGCCAATTACAGTCCTCCGATTGTCTTTCGCCAATGTCCGCTTTCCACCCATTCCAGACATTGCCGTCCAGAGCTATTAGGTTCGCGTGACCCGCTTCGCTTCATTCGCCTTGTCAGTCATTGTTGGCCTGCTGATCGCTGAGGCACTGGAGCGGCTGATAGGTCTTCCTTGGCTGTTAACACGCTGTCTGGGCGGCGTCGCGGTCATCGCGCTATATGTGTTTCTCTACCCCAGACTACCCCGAAGCCCACGGCGCTAATGTCCGCTTTCCACCCATAACGGACATCAGCGGAGTGTCCTGTTTCGACCCAAAGCGGACATTAGGGCCGCCACTACCCTGCTCGCGCAGTCAACCGCGTTGTCTCATTGGCGAGACTAATGGATTTCCTGGACTACAGGCACTTTCCTCCACTTGGAGGCTTCAGACTTGCAGTCATATGGCAAGCCAGGTTCGGAGCAAAAATCCGGCCAAATACCGCTCGCTCGCCAAACGTCGATCAGCCCGATTCGCTGGGCAAGCAACATGAATCGGGGATCAGCCCGAAACTGACTCATGTAAGATCGGAACAGCACTTCGGTCCCAGCCTCGATGGAATCGACCGCGACCGCCGGCGTCGCGGCGGAAAAGGCCTCGTCGATACGGCCGAATATCGCCAGCGCCTGCAGGTACGGGGGAACGTCTGCCATGTCCTTCGCATAGCGTGCCCGGTAAGCGGCGACAGCTCGACCGATATTTGAGTTGCTGGGTTCGGACCGCGCCCTGAGATAAGCCATTGTCGCCGCGGTATCGCCGGGCGCGCTCGAGGAGCCAGCAAGGTTCAGATATTCCGCAGCTTTTGCCGGGTCGCCATAGCGCAGATTGAAGCGATAACGCGCCTCCGCCAATCGAGCCGATCCCGGCCAGGTCTTCTCGGCCTGCTCAAGTGCCTTGATGGCGGCAGCGGCATTACCTGAATAAGCCAGCGCGCTCGCGTGGGCGTCGAGGAGATCCGGCGACAACGGGTTCAAGTCTAATGCGCGCTGACTTTCCGAGACAGATTCATTCATCCGCCCCACTTTCTCCAAGGCGCTGCTGCGGGTGCCTCGCAAGAGGGGCGAATTGGGATGATGGACGAGTGCGTCGTCCATCAATTGCAGTGTCCGAAGCATTTTCTTGCCGCCACTGGGGGCGAAGTTGGCGACGGCGACGGCGGTTTCGGGGAGGTCAGGCCCGTAGATTTTTGCTTTACGGAGTGCTTCCCTGACGGTGTTGATCAATTGGCGCCGTTCGGCATTTGGCACTTCTGGAACCTGCCATGATGCAACCAGCGCAAGCCCCGCCCAGCCGTGGCCAAATTTGGGTTCACGTTTTACAAGCTCCTGGAAGATGCCGACCGCCTCGTTGCTATTGCCGAGCGCGCATCCGTGCAGGAATAGCGACAGCGAGCCCGGCTTAAGTGTGCGCCCCTTTTCACGAAGTTCGGCAAGGCAATTCAGGACGTCTCCGACCTGGGCAGAAACTTGTTGGCGAAGATCAATCATCCGGCCATGCGGCTCGGGGACGAGAGTGCTCCATAGCAATCCGGCCGAACTGCTCGATTTGAGAGCGACGTCGGCCTGGAGAGCATTGCCAGAACCAGAAACACCAACTTCAACGCGGTAGGCGGTATGCGCGGCGACGGCATCATTGCCTTCGACGATCGTCAGCGATCCCAGGGGGCCAGCGCGGAAGCGCCCGAGGTCACGCGACAGGCTCTGCGCGAGTTCCTGCGATTGCCCCGGATTACCGCCCGATCCGACTACAGCGATGCTCAGGCTCGAACTCGCGTCCGGGCGCGTGAACCACCAGGTCCCTGTGGCAGCAACGAGCATCAGCAGCACAGCGGCGGCAATCGCTAATGGGTGTGACGGCCAACGAACCGCCGGCGGTGTTGGGCGAGGCGTGGGGGTCGTGCTTCCTGATCCAAGCTTCTTGTCAATCGCCTCGATCAGCGGTTGCGCCGGTTGGCGGCCGCGCATGTGCAAGATCACGGCCTGATACTGGCGGAAACCGAGTGGCGGGTCGACCACTTCGATCAAGGCCGGGAGGAGCCGCCCGCTTTCGCGCCCGATGGCCGCTTCGTCGCGCACCCAGTCCGAACGGATCGAATGTTGCGACCACAATACGACGATCAACTCGGCGTTTTCCAGGGCACTGTCGATTTCACCTGAAAAGCTCGATCCCGCAATGATCTCGCGGTCCCACCAGACATTATGACCGGCCTGTCCGAGCGCGAGGGCAATGCGTTCGGCCCGAGCGCCGTCTTCGCGCGCGTAACTGAGGAAAATCCTAGCCATTTGCCTCCCTGCGGAAGGATGTAGAATGCGCCGATCCGGGTTCTACAGCAAGATACTAGAAGCCTGCGCGCTGCCACGGGTCGCGTGCCTCGCACGGCTGCATGTCCGTTACCTTTGATTTCTTAACCAAGTACTCGGTGGCGGCACCTACAGTGGCTACGGCTACAACGGCTATACCAACAACACCCAAGTCGCCGTGCAGCAATGCGCGGTAGCGGTCGAGCAGCGTCTCAATGGCAGTTATGGCAATGCCTACGGTGGCAACGGCGGATAC
>JBDSRE010000062.1:0-3586 GCA_039929465.1 Sphingomicrobium sp.
TCGTCGAGGGGCTCACTGTCAGCGTCGCCAATGCCGCCGCTCTGGCGCTGCTCGGCAATGCCATCGAAGGCCGCGACGTGCGCCTTGTCATTCGCCAGCCCGAATTGCTCGAACATGTTCTTGCCGGTCATCCCGGCGACCTCGACATCGCCGGGATCGGCGATTTCGGGCGACCGTGGCGGGTGACGGTTCGGGCGCTCGACCTCGGCACCGTGTTCGTACGCCTGGTCGACCGCTCGGAAAACCTCTCGGCGGAAAAAATGCGCGTCGATTTTGTCGCCAACGCCAGCCACGAACTGCGAACGCCGTTGTCGGCCGTTCTGGGCTATGCCGAAACCCTCGCCGACGATCCCCAATTGCCGCCCGAAATCATCGCCACCTTCGGCCGCACCGTGCGCGACGAAGCCGGGCGAATGCTGCGCATCGTCGAGGATTTGATGAGTTTATCGCGGATCGAGGCTGACCGCTTCGTTGCGCCCGAGGAGATGGTCGATTTGCGCGAAGTCGCTTTGGCGGTGATCGTCAACGCCTCACCGCTTCGCGGGGCCAAGAAATGCGACGTCACGCTCGCCGCTCCAAAGAGCCTGCCAAAGGTGCTCGGCGACCGCGCCCAGCTGATGCAATTGCTCGATAATCTGGTCAGCAACGGCGTTCGCTACGGCTGCGACAAGCCCGGCGCCTGTGTCGAAATGATGCTCAAGGCGAGCGGCAGCCGCGTCGAAGCGTCGGTCATCGACCATGGCCCCGGGATTCCCCGCGCCCACCTGCCGCGCATCACCGAACGTTTCTACCGCGTCGATGAAGCCCGAAGCCGCGAAAGCGGCGGCACCGGACTTGGCCTCGCGATCGTCAAGCATATCGTCGAGCGCCACCGCGGAACGCTTGCAATCGCCAGCAAGGTCGGGGTCGGGACGACGGTAACGGTGAGCCTGCCGGCGGCGGGTTAGGTGGGCGCGGCCGCGATTGCGAACAATCCCACCATCCCGACCACGTACAGCACCAGGACCATGAGCGAATCCAGGCCGATCCCGCCGATTGTTCGTTTGGATCGGAATATGAGCCCGCCAAGGTAGATGCAGGTGAGCAAGATACCGAGCGCCGCAAGATAGATATCGGTTGCCTGCGCCTGCGGCAGAACAGCCTGTCCCGAAATCAGCTCCGCCAGAAGGAACAGTACCGGCAAAAACGCATTGCCGCCGAGGATGTCGCTGACCGCCAGCTCATATTCCCCAAGCCTTGTCGAAGCGAAGCCTGTGGACACTTCTGGCAATGCCGTCGCCGCTGCCAATATGGTGGCACCGAATAACACGCCGGAAATACCGATTTGACCCGCGATCGCGGTCCCGCTTCTTTCGAGCAGCACACCGCCGATCAGGGTCGCCGCGGCGGCAAGCAAAAACCACAGGACGGCCTTGGTCGTGGCCGATTGGTCCGGGCTCTTGCGTGATGCCGGCTTCGGCTTGGCCTTTTTCGGACGCGCGTCGCTCGACGATTCGCGCCATGGGAGGCCGCGCTTAGCGTGACCGATGGTCCACACACCCACTATCCAAAACACCGTGATCATCACCGGACCCGGAGTCAGTCGAAGGGCAATCAGCATCGGCGGCAATTGCGTCGCCATGATCGCCAGCACCAACACGCAGATCACCAGCAAGCCTTCGACAACCAGCTTCAAACTTGCGGCGCGATGGATCAGCGAGACGCCTTTCGCGATTCCGAATCTGTCCAGGAATACCAGGACCACCGTCTGGATCGCGATACCCCCCAGGATGTTTCCGACTGCAACACCAAGCTCTCCCGACATCGCGGCGCTCGTCGTGATCGCGACTTCGGGCAGGTTCGTCGCGATTGCGAGCAGCACTGCACCGCCGAGCGCTTCGCCAAGGCCGAACCGCTTCGAGAGAACGTCCGTCGTGCTCGAAAGCTTGGTCCCCGCCACCCATACGACCCCCGCCGCACCGACGAAGATCGCCACCAGAACGGTCAGCGAAAGGTTTGCGAACACGGGGGCACTCCTCTGCGCGGACCGACGGAAGGATCAGCTCCACACCGTTATAGCGCGCTGCAGCCCGCTTGCGCCACGGCGGCGATTCGTGGCCGATTGCCTGTAATCAACGTCGCTAAGGCGAATGTCCGATAGGGGGGAAAAGCAGACGCCAGCCTAACCGAACGAACGCCGGTGTGCGGCGTAGTCCCTGGCGTGCACCAGGGTGGAGTTTCACATCAGCGAGGCGTTGGCCCTGAGCGCCGACAAAGACTTCGAACCTTTTAGGTGGTAGACTCCTCTTCTGGGGACGATGGGTTGATCTTGTGCAGAACTGCACCGAGTCCAGTGTGCGCCCAAGTCCCGCCGTCGGCAGCGCGCGCGAAGCGCCGGTTGAGCAGTGGGATGACGTCGCCGTCTACCGCCAGCCGAACACGCGACGTCCCGCCGAAATTCTTCATGTCGGTCCAGAACGGGCGGCACAGTGTCATGTAAAGCATCGGGCGTGGCTGGTCTCTGCGATTGGCTTCACCGCCGTGGATGACCTCAAAGTTCCAGACAATGAACGACCCGCGCGCCAAGGTGGCCGAGACTGGGACGGACTGTTCCAGGTCTTCGATGTACCTGTGTGTTCCTAACCGGAAGGCGATTGTGCCACCATCCTTCACGACGTCGATTAGTGGTATCATCACGGTGAGCGCGTACGCAGGAAGTAACGCCTTGATGGGCAACTCGGGGTACAGTGACGACCCATCGCGGTGGAGTGTCTGCGCCGGGCAACCAGGCAAGGCCATCAAAACGGACATTAGCAACGTAGCCTGTTCTCTATCGTTCTAACCACGCTACCGGCGGACAATGCCGAAGCCGCCGACCCCACCCGACCTGAAAACACTGCCCAGAGTGCCGAAAAGTGATCGGCCCGCACAAAGGGTGGTTTGGCCCAGAGTGCGAGTGTGGCCGAAAACCTGGCAACGCGCTGCGCGGCGCTCATGGGGTGGGGATGCACCCCCCGAGATAAGGAGGGCAGGCGGTGCTGGCGTCGGTGTATAATGTCCGCAATGGGGGGCGGAGTGGCGGGATGCCCGCGGTTGTAACGCTGCGATATGGGCAAGGCCGTAACCTCAGCCGCGCAACTCCCAAGGTGTTCGCGTGCATGCGCATTCCGGATTACAGCACTTAGTTGTACGACTAAAACGCGAGGTCGATCTGGAAGGCAGCTACCGCCACTGCCTCACTCGCGCCTCTGCGTTGGGGCGCCGCTCCGATCTTAAGCGCGATCAGCAGTTGACGGAGCGCCTAATACTGGATCTTGTCTGTCTTTGCGGCATATTCTTTCCACACTTCGACCGCTTCGGGCCGCATAATCTGGGTAAGTTTCATCGACCGCTGGTCGGCCGGCTTCCTGATTTCGTCATAGATCATGCTGTCGTCAAAATTGCCGTATTTGAGCGCGTCGGAGACATTGGCCGCGTAATAGACAGTCTTGATTCCGGCCCAATAGGTTGCACCAAGGCACATCGGGCAGGGTTCGGCGCTGGTATACAGCGTTGCGCCTTCAAGGTTGAAGGTGCCTTGATCGCGGCAGGCGTTGCGGATGGCCTC
>JBDSRE010000063.1:0-11275 GCA_039929465.1 Sphingomicrobium sp.
GTCCCGAGGATGATGGTGCCGGCGCGCTTGAGGAAAATCTGCGCCCGGGTGAGAATGCCGATGGCGATATCCTTGAGCGGAGGCCATTGATATTTGGGAAGCTCCATCATGAAGGCGCTTCCGCCGCCCTTGATCACGCCCTTGCGCAAAACCAGCGCTGCAAGGAGCGCTGCGGCTACACCGGAAAGGTAGAGGCCGAACATGACTACGCCTTGGAGCCCGACTCCTGGCCCGATCGAGCGGTTGGGAATGAAGGCAGCGATGATTAATGTGTAAACCGGGAGCCGCGCCGAGCAAGTCATTAGCGGAGCGACGAGGATCGTGGTGAGCCGGTCCTTGGGATCGTCGATGGTGCGCGTCGCCATGATCCCCGGAACCGCGCAGGCGAAGCTCGACAGCAACGGAATGAAGGCCCGGCCAGAAAGCCCAACACCGCGCATCAGCCGGTCCATCAGGAACGCCGCGCGAACCATATAGCCGGTGCCTTCCAACAGCAGGATGAAGAAGAACAGGATCAGGATCTGGGGCAAAAAGGTGATGACCGCACCGACCCCGGCGATAACCCCGTCGACCACAAGCGACCGCAGCAACCCGGCGGGAAGGACCGAAGTGGCGGCGGCGGACAATGCGGCCATCAAGTCCTCGATCCACGACACCGGCGCTGCGCTCCACGCGAACACGCCCTGGAACATGGTGAACATGATGAGTGCAAGGATGATCGGACCAATGACCGGGTGAAGCAGGACCGAATCGAGGCGGTGGGTGAGGCGCCGGACCGGGGTTTCGCTGATCACTGCTTTGGTAGCGATCTCGCGTGCTCGGCGCTGGAGGTGGACGAGGTCGCTGGGCGCTTGTTCATGGACCCCGCATCGGGGCGCCGACAGCATGTCGTCGAGCGTGCTTGCAAGCTGGTCGACGCCGCGACGACGGACCGCGACGGTTTCCACCACCGGAACCCCAAGTTCGGCCGAAAGACGCTCGGCATCGAGCTCGAGCCCGTCGCGCTTGGCGAGATCGACCATGTTGAGTGCGACGATCGTCGGCAGCCTGAGCTCGATCACCTGAAGTGCGAATCGCAAATGATTGTCGAGATTCGACGCGTCGAGGACGATCAGCAGTGCGTCGAGGTCGCGTTCACCGCGCTGCTTGCCGGCAAGCACGTCGCGAGTCACCGCTTCATCCGGGCTCGATGGTTCGAGGCTGTAGGCGCCTGGAAGGTCGACGAGTTCGACCGGCCGGCCATCCTGGAGCACAAGCCGCCCCGATTTCCGCTCGACCGTAACTCCAGGATAATTGCCGACCCGCTGGCGTGCCCCGGTCAGCGCATTGAACAAGGCGCTTTTGCCGGCATTGGGGCTGCCGACGACGGCGACCAGCGGCAGCGGGGTCACTTGATGTCGGGGAGGACGCGGATCGCGGCCGCGTGCTTGCGGCGGATTGCAACCGTCATCCGCCCGACCCGAACCGCCATCGGATCGCGGCCGAACGGACCCAAGTGAAGCGATTCGACGCGCACCCCATCGTCAAAGCCGAAATCGCGCAGTCGGGTGGCATCGGCGGGATCGAGCGTGGCCCAATCGATTGCGACCACCGTCGCCGCGCTGCCAAGTCGGAGCTGATCGAGCTTGACCTCGTGAATCATGAAGGGCGCATTCATTACTTGCGAGTGATTATCATTAACTGCTGGCGCTGGAAAGCGGCAAATTCAGCGCGGCGGATAGCGCAGCCGACCGACAAAGCGCGACAGGCTCAAGCGGCGGTCGGCGGAGCCGCGCCACTGCGCTTTTGTTTTTTCAAATTGCATGACATTGTCAATTCGCCGGTCGAGGAAAGCGGCGCTTTCCGACTGCCCATCGCTGCGGTCGTCGAGCCACGCCAGAACGGTCGAACCGTATATGGCGCCCAAGGTCATGCGCTTGGTATAATGGTTGAAGTCGGTGCTGGTATCGCCGGCCAGCCGCCACATACAGTCGGCGCTGCGCCACGACAGCCGTAGCGCGAGCGGCAGGTTTTGCGGCATTGCAAGGGTCGCGAGCGCGCTCCGAAGCGCCTCGCGCGCCGGCTCCATCAACTGCAGTCGCTGCCACACCAAAGATCGGATTCGCTCGCGGATCTTGAGCGACGCAATATTGTTCTCCGCTGCCCAAGCCTCGAGCGACCTGTCCACGCCCGCGGTATAGCAATCGATTTTCCCGGCGGCGGTCTTGGGCATCGCCAGCCGAGCTTGGGCAGGGTCGATGTCGAGCTGCTTGGCCGCCGAATCGACGGCGGCGCCGGTCCAGCCGTCAAACACCGCATTCGCGCCGACGCTGAGCGCGAGACGGCGGCGCAAGGCTTCGAGCGGGCTGAGCTGGTCCATGGCCTTCAACTGGTCTCGGCGGCGCTTTGGCGCAAGCCCCGTTCGGGCAAGCGAATGATGACCAGCGCCGCCGCGATCGCCGCCGCCCCGAAACCATCGGCCGCTGAAAAATGCTCGCCATAGGCAAGCCAGCCGATCAGCGCTGCAATCGCCGGCTGGCTGAGCAGGCCGAGCCCGACCACCAGTGGCGGCAATGTTCCGATCGAATAGACCAGCAGTCCTTGACCGAGCACCTGGCTCGACACCGCCAGAATCAGCAACGGAGTCCAGTCGCTCGGCCACAGCCGCTCGCCAAGCCCGACGCTGATCAACAGTAGCGGGACAATGGCGAAGGCGGTGGCGAGGATCAGGAGCGGCAGCGGTTCTAGCTTCGACCGGGCACGATCAACGAAAATCAGATAGCCGCCGTAGAGCAGCCCGGCGAACAGGGTCAGTAAATCGCCGGCGAAATGCTGCGGACTGAGCTCGTAACTGGATCCCATCAGCAGGCCCGCGCCGACCAGTGCCAGCGCCAACGCGCCGCTTTGCCTCAGCGACGGCGGGCGGCGCAAAAGCCACAGGCCCCATAATGCGAACAGGAAGCTTCCGCTATTGCCGAACAGCGTCGCATTGCCGAGCTTGGTCATGCGAATGCCGGCGTTCCATGCGGCGAGGTCGAACGCGTAAAACATCGCCGCAAGAAGCACGGTGATCGCTATCGCTCGCGGCGGCCAATAGGGTTTCTGACGAGCCGCCCGCGCCACCAGCCACAGCAATGGCATCGCCAGGCTCAAGCGCCAGAACCCGGTCGCGACCGCTCCGACATCGGACAGTCGCACCAGCCACGGTCCGAATGCCAAAGCGGCGTTACCGACCAACAGCAGCGGAAACGCAAAGGGGTGGGGACGGTCGGTCATCGCCTTGGCGCTTAGCGGCGATGTCGATTGTTGCGAAGCCATGCCACCAGCGCGCGGTCGGGGCGTTGGCACGATAAGAACTATGAGGTGAAACAATGAGCAAGGGCAAGATCATTGGCGCGACGGCGGCCGGAGTTGCGGCGCTGATCGGTGGAGCGGCGGTCTATTATCTACGCGAAAAGGCCACTCCGGGGGCCGAATACCGCACATTAATGAGCGACGGCGATTTCGAAATTCGTGATTATCCGGCGATGGTGGTTGCTGAAGTCGTCGTCAAAGGTCCGCGCAAGCAAGCGCTTGAGCAGGGCTTCCGAATGCTAGCCGACTATATTTTCGCCAAGTCGCGCGGCGGCGAGGAATTGCCGATGACGGTTCCGGTGCTTCAGGACAGCGGCGACCCGATGGCCAGCGACCCGCCGCTGTTCGACGATCTGACGGAGGGTGCGTGGCGTACCCGGTTCGTCATGCCCGACGGCCGCTCGGCCGGGGATCTTCCCGTGCCGCCCGAGGATGTCGAGCTGGTCGCGATCGAGCCGCGCAAGATTGGCGCTGTGCGCTTTTCCGGGGTTGCCGACGACGACCGGCTCGCGGCCCACGAGGACCAGCTTCGCGGCTGGCTCGCGCGGCACGGCGAAACCGGCACGGCAGAGCCCGAATACGCCTTTTACAATTCACCGATGATCCCACCGCCGCTGCGCCGCAACGAAGTACTGATCCCACTCGGCTAGGGGCCGAAGCGGCCGCGAAGTTCGAGCAGCGCCAACGCCGCCCGCGCCGCATCGCCGCCTTTGTCTCCTTGAGCGGGGTTGGCGCGGGCGATTGCCTGGGCCTCGTTTTCGACGGTGAGAATGCCATTGCCGATGGCCAGCCCGTCGAGGCTCAGCGCCATAAGCGCGCGCGCGCTTTCGCTGGCGACGATCTCGAAATGGTAGGTTTCGCCGCGGATTACTACGCCCAGTGCAACGAACGCATCAAATCCGCCGCTTGCTGACGCCAGGGCGATTGCCGCCGGGATTTCGAGCGCCCCGGGGACCGCCACGATCTCATGGGCATGGCCCGCTTGCTCGGTTGCCGCTCTAGCCCCAGCGACCAGCATGTCGTTCAACGCCGGGTAGAAGCGCGCCTCGACGATGAGAATCTTGGCCATGTCAGTCAGCCTCGATCGGGCGTTGATCGACAATCGCCAGTCCATAACCGGCCAACGCGACCGGCGCATGGTGACTGTTGGTGAGCAGGATCATGTCGTGAATACCAAGCGCGGCGAGAATTTGCGCGCCAATCCCATAGGTACGCTCGGCACCGCTGGTATCTGCCGGCCGGCCGGCGCGAAGATCGACCGAGCGCGACAGCGAACCCGGAGCAGCGGCATGAAGCGTCACCACCACGCCCGACCCATTCGCCTCGATCATCCGCATCGCCTGCCCCAGCATTTGCGATTTCGCTCCGCTTTCTCCGAGTACATCGGCGAACAAATCAAGGCTGTGCATCCGGACCAGCGTCGAGCCATCGGGATCCATGGTCCCGTAAACCAACGCCAATTGCTCTTCGCCACTGGTTTTGTCCCGGAACACCTGCGCTTGCCATTCAGCCCCGCTTGCAGAGGTGAAGCGGGTGACCGCGGCGCGGTCGACCAGATGATCCTTCTTGAGTCGATAGGCGATGAGGTCGCGAATGGTGCCGATCTTAAGACCGTGGGTGCGGGCGAAATCGAGGAGGTCGTCGAGCCGGGCCATGGTCCCGTCCTCGCGCATGATCTCGCAAATCACCCCCGATGGATTAAGCCCGGCGAGGCGCGCTACATCGACCGCGGCCTCGGTATGGCCGGCACGGACGAGGACTCCGCCGGGCTTGGCGACCAGCGGGAAGATGTGGCCCGGCGACACCAAAGCGTCGGCGTCATTGGCGGTCTCGATCGCAACGGCGATGGTGCGGGCGCGGTCGGCGGCGCTGATCCCGGTTGAAATCCCCTCGCGCGCCTCGATCGAGACGGTGAAAGCGGTCTCGTTGCGGCTGCGGTTGTTGCGGGCCATCGGTTCGAGCCCGAGATGGTCGGCGCGCTCGCGGGTCAAGGCGAGACAGATTAACCCGCGCCCGTGACGGGCCATGAAATTGACCGCGTCGGGAGTCGCCATTTGCGCCGGGATGATGAGGTCGCCCTCATTTTCGCGATCGTCGTCGTCGACGAGAATGAACATTCGTCCATTGCGTGCCTCGTTGATGATCGCCTCTGCCCCAACCAGCACCTCAGCCGAGCCGCGCTGAATAAGCTTTTCCAGGCGGCTAAGGGTATCGGCGGTCGGGTTCCAGTCTGAAGCGCCCATCTTGCGTAGACTATTGGGATGAAGCCCGGCGGCCCGGGCCAATCCCGCACGGCTGACTTCGCCGGTAGCAACGATATCGTTGAGCCGTTCGATTAGGTTGATACTCATTCGCCCCAGATATCACATTGCAATGTGATTAAAAGAGGGAACAATTCTGATCCTATTGTGCGCGGGCGCTCGTCATGCGTTGAATATAGCGCGCGAGCACATCGACCTCGACATTGAGCTGACGGCCCGCCTTAATGTCATCCAGCGTCGAATGCGCTGCGGTGTGGGGGATGATGTAGACCGAGAAATGCGTCGTGCCATCGTCTGCGTCCTTGACGTCATTGACCGTTAGCGATGCGCCATCAACCGCCACCGAGCCCTTGACCGCGATCATCGGCCCGAGTGCATTCGGGACGGCAATCCCGATCCTGACCGAATCGCCATCGGGGCTGACGCCGATTACTTGGCCGACCGAATCGACATGGCCGGTGACGATATGCCCGCCAAGCTCGTCGCCCATGCGCAAGGACCGTTCTAGGTTCAGCTTGGCGCCATGACGCCACATGTCCGTCGCGGTGCGCGACTGGGTCTCGCCCGAGATGTCGACCGCGAACCAGTCTCCGCCTTTGTCGACAACGGTCAGACACACCCCCGAACAGGCAATCGAAGCGCCCAGGTCGATCGTCGCCAAGTCATAGCCGGTAGCGATCGTCAGGCGCAGATCGCCGCGCTGCTCGGCGCTTCGAACGGTGCCGACATCGGTGATGATTCCAGTGAACATGGCAGCGGCTTAGTCGGCGCGGAGGCGCTCGTAAACTTCGAGTCGGTCGGCACCGAGCCGACGCTCTTCAGCCAGGCGCCAGCGGAGATGCGCATCGGCGATGGCGTCGAGCCCGACGTAGCCGAACGATGACTTGCCTTCGCCGACGATGATCGGGGCGCGATAAATAAGGATCCGATCGACGAGGTCGGCATTGAGGAAGGCGGTGGCGGTGGCCGAGCCGCCCTCGACCAGTAAATCGTTGACGTCATGAAGTCGGAATACGTCTTCGAGCGAGCGCAGAATCTCCCACCCCTCCACTTCGTCGCCGCGGGTCAGCACGGCGCGCCGTGGCGAGCGTTGTTCGAGTCCGGGCAATCGCACGTCGAGCCGCGGCCGGTCGGCGAGATAGGTTCCGCGCCCGACCAGGATCATGTCCGAACGGGCCCGCTCAAGGTGGACATTGGCGCGCGCATCCTCCCCCGTGATCCATTGCGATTCGCCCGATGAAAGCGCGATCTTGCCGTCGATCGACAGCGCCAGTTTGAGCGTGATGCGCGGGCGGCCGACCGCCATCCGAGTGAGCCAGCCGGCCATCGCCTGGACGGCTGCAGCACGGCCGATGCCGAGCTTGACCGCGATTCCTGCCGCCCGCAGCCGCCTGATGCTTTTACCGGAGGTGCGCGGGTCAGGGTCCTTGACCGCGATCACCACCCGCGCCGGGCGAGCGGCGACGATCAGGTCGGCGCACGCGGGGCCCCGCTCGCTGTCATGCGCGCAAGGTTCGAGCGTGACATAGATGGTCGAACCTTTGGCGCGCTTGCCAGCCCGCTCCAGCGCCACCGATTCGGCGTGCGGGCGTCCGCCGGGGGCGGTTGCGCCGCGCGAAACAACCCGCCCCTTTGGCGAGACGATGACGCAGCCGACGTTGGGGTTGGGCGCTGTTGAGCCGCGAGCGTCCACAGCGAGCGCCACTGCCTCGTCCATCAAGCGCGAGTCGGGATTCAGATCCCGAGCCGTTTTTCGAGCTTCCGATATTGTTCTTGCTTCCGCTTGTCTGCGGCGTCGCGCTCCGCTTGGTCCGTCTTCTGGTCGGCGATGATCTCGGCGTCGGTGCGGCCTGGTTTATAGCTTTCGACAAACACGATCTGCGGCGGCGGCGCGGTATTGATCGTCGGATCGACCAGAAAGACGATGACGATGATGATCGTCACCAGGACCGCCATCGCCAGTCCGATGACCTGCTCGCGGCTGCGTTGGCGCATGAAGGCGCGCAGGTCGGCATAAGCGACGCGGGGACTCGACGGGCTTGGAAACCAGGACATGACCTGCGGGAATAGGGTGGCGGGCAGCGAACCGCCAGTCCTTGCCTAGCCGTCGATGCGGAAGTGAAGCGTGGTGACCAGGGTCGTGGCGACGGCCCGGCCCGTCAGCCATTGCTGGCCGGTATCGCCAATGAGCGAGCAAATGCTTGCGCGCGGCATCGAGAAATATCGGGTCGGCGCGTCCGACGGGATCGACGGCGATGACCCGGCCGCGTTCGTCGATGGTCAGCTTGAGGGTCAGGGACGCTTCTTTCTCGCTAAGCAGCTTTAAGCGCGGATAGGGCGGCTTGAGCTCGGCTGGCGCGGTGATCAGGACCGCGCCGCTTGGAGCCGCAACGATCCTCGGTTCGATGCAGCAGACCATATGTTCAGCGGTGAGCGGCGGCCTCGAGCCGATTGATCGCGCGCTGCTTGCCCATGCGATTGAGGAGACCGGCCATTTCGGGGCCGCTGTCTTTCCCCGTCAGCGCCAGTCGCAGCGGGTGGAATAGCTCACGGCCCTTGCGCCCGCTGCTCTCCTTGACCGCCGCAGTGAGGATGCGCCAAGTTTCAGGTCCCCACTCAAGCCCCCGGGCAAGCGCCGCCGCGTCGCGCGCCAGAAGGCGTTCGTCGTGACCAAAGTCGGGCGCGTCCACATCGCCGGCGATGACTGCATGCCATCCGTCGAAGTCGTTGAGCGTTTCGAGATTGGCGCGCAGCAGAAGCCAGTCGGCTTCACCCGCGCCCAAAGGCAGGCGCTCGGCGACAGCGGCGAAGTCGAGACCATGGAGTAACCGGGCGTTGACCAGCGTGACCTCATGCGGGTCGAAATGCGCCGGGGCGCGGCCGAAATGGCCAAAATCTAGGCCTGACGCCAAGACAGCAAGCGAGGCCACCGGCTCAACCGGCTGCGAGGTTCCGATCCTCGCCAGCACCGACAGCAAGGCCATGGGCTCGAGCCCGGCCTCACGCACGTCCCCGACACCGTAGGCGCCTTGCCGCTTCGACAATTTGCCTTCCCCGGCGACGAGCAGGGCCTCATGCGCGAATTCGGGCGGGTTGGACCCAAGCGCTTCGAACATCTGGATCTGCGCCGCGCTGTTCGAGACATGATCTTCACCGCGAACGATGTTGGTGATGCCAAGGTCGATGTCGTCGATCACGCTCGGCAGGAGGTACAGCCAGCTACCGTCGGCGCGGCGGATCACCGGGTCACTGAGCAGCTTGGGATCGAATTGCTGCGGGCCGCGGATGAGGTCGGTCCAGGCGATCAGAGCCTCATGATCAAGGCGGAAACGCCAGTGCGGTTCACGATCTTCGGAAACTGGCGCGCCCTCGTCCTTACGCTCGTATACCGGCGGCAGGCCGCGCCCGAGGAGCACCTTGCGTCGAAGGTCAAGTTCCTCGGGAGTTTCGTAGCAGGCATAGACCCGACCCGCCGCCTGAAGCCGACCGAACTCGCGCTGGTACAGAGCGAAGCGATCAGACTGGCGGACTGTGCGATCGGCGACCAGTCCGAGCCATTCGAGGTCGTCCCGGATCGCCTGGTCGAATTCGGCGGTCGATCGTTCAGCGTCGGTGTCGTCGATCCGGAGAACGAACTCGCCCCCCTGCTGACGCGCAAACAGGAAATTATGCAGCGCGGCGCGGATATTACCGACGTGAAGCCGGCCGGTCGGCGAGGGCGCGAAGCGGGTGACTGCGGCGGTCATGATCCAATGGGCTCGCCGGTGCGAAAAGCGTTGGTCATCGGATAACGGCGGTCACGACCGAAATTGCGGCGGCCGATCTTGACCCCAGGCGGCGCCTGGCGGCGCTTATATTCAGCGCGCAGCACCATGCGCTCGATGTCCGTCACCAGTGTCTCGTCGGCGCCGGTCAATGAAGCGACTTCGGCGACCGATTTTTCCTGTTCGACCAAACCATCGAGAATTCGGTCGAGCACCGAATACGGCGGCAAGCTGTCCTCGTCCTTCTGATTCGCGCGCAATTCGGCCGAAGGCGCCTTGGTGAGCACCCGTTCGGGCATGACCGGCCCTTTCGGACCCAAAGCATGATGCGGACGGTTCTCGTTACGCCAGCGCGACAGGGTGAACACCGTCGACTTGTAGGCGTCCTTGAGCACCGAATAGCCGCCGGCCATGTCGCCGTAGAGCGTGGTATAGCCGACCGACATCTCGCTCTTGTTGCCGGTGGTCAGGAGCATCGCCCCGTCGCGGTTGCTGAGCGCCATCAACGTCACCATTCGAAGCCGCGACTGGACATTCTCCGCTGTGGGACCGCCAAGGTCCGGGAGCATATGTTCGAGCGCATCAACGCCCGGTGTGATGGGGATGACGTCAAGACGGCAGCCAAGCAGATTAGCGCCGTTTTCCGCGTCTTCCAGGCTTTCCTTCGACGTGTATTTGCTTGGCATCATGACACAGCGCACCCGTTTAGCACCGAGTGCATCGACCGCCACAGCGGCGCTGAGCGCGCTGTCGATCCCGCCCGACAAGCCGAGGATGACGCCGGGAAAATCATTGCGGTCGACATAGTCGCGAAGCCCAAGCATCATCGCCCGGTAAACGTCTTCGGGGAATTCGGCGATGCGCGCCTTCTTGCCGCCATCGCACGACCAGCCGCTGGGGCCTGAGCGCCACTCGGTCAGGCACATCGCTTCCTCGAAATCGGGCAAATGCACCGCCATCGTCCCGTCGCCGTTGATGACGAAGCTGGCACCTTCGAACACCAGCTCGTCCTGTCCGCCGACTCGGTTGAGATAAGCGATCGCAAGGCCGGTCTCGGTCACCCGTTGTTCGACCAGCCGGACTCGAATTCCATCCTTGTTGAGCTCAAAGGGACTGCCGTTAGGGACGAGCAGGAATTGCGCCCCGGCGTCCTTCAGATGCGCGCACACCGATTCGAGCCAGATGTCCTCGCAAATCGGAATCCCGAACTTCACGCCCTTATAATCGACCGGCTCGGGCAGCGAGCCCGATGCAAACACGCGCTTTTCATCGAACGTTCCATAATTGGGCAGCTCATGCTTGAGCCGCCGGGCGAGGAGCTTACCGTCATCGGCCAGCATGTAGGCGTTATAAACGCGCCCCTCCTCGGCATGGATCGAACCGAACAGGATCGCCGGGCCGCCGTCCGCGGTGGAATCGATCAGCCGTTCCGACGCCTCCATCGCACGGCGGACGAATTCGGGCTTGAGCACTAAATCCTCGGGCGGATAGCCGGTGATCTGGAGCTCAGGAAACATGACAATGTCGGCGCCTTTGGCCTCGGCGCGCCACTTCAGCATCGCCGCCACATTGCCCGGGATATCGCCGACGCGCTGGTTCAATTGGGCCAAGGCGATGGTCAAATGATTGGCGGCTGCGGCAGTCACGCAACCGCTTTAGCGCGGCATCGGCGCCGGACAAGCTTTACAGGACATGCTTTACGACGGGGCACTGCCATCGCTAAAGCGCCACCAGCCGCGGGGGAATCATCGTCATGAAATTGCTCGCCGGGAACAGCAACCTGCCGCTGGCCCGTTTAATCGCCGATTATCTCGACGTAGCCTTGACCGACGCCAGCGTCCGCCGCTTCGCCGACGAGGAGGTGTTTGTCGAGATCAACGAGAACGTCCGCGGCGAGGACGTGTTCGTGCTCCAGTC
>JBDSRE010000064.1:0-9176 GCA_039929465.1 Sphingomicrobium sp.
GTCGCCGCCGTAGGAGTGGCCGACGAGCACGTAAGGGCCGGACTCTCCGGAGGCGGCGAGCATCGCGGCCAGGTCGCCGGCCGCGGCCGACCCGGACGTCGGCTGGGACACTGGCGTCGACCGGCTCCCCTCGCGACCATCAGTGGTCGTCGTCTCGGTGCCCGGCCGGTCGTAGGCGCAGACTCGGCTGAGGCGCCCGACCTGCGGGAAAACAGCGCGAGCGGAAGTGCTTGGGTCGGTCGTGAGCTCCCAATTGTCAGCGCGCTCGCCCAGGCCGCTGACGAGGACGACCGTCGGTGAGCCGCTGCCGCGGCAGGTGAGGTACATCGTACGGCCGCTCCCGATGGCAACGGAGCGAGCGCTGTTGCCGGCAGGCGTGGTAGATACCGCGGACGGTGATTGCGCGCTCGGCACCGGGGTGCGTTCGGCCGCCGCGCACCCCAAGAGGAGGGTCAAGGCCGCGCCGAGCAGAGCGGCGGTGGCGATCTGGCGCGCGCCGAAGGCATCCACTCGACGACCCCGCCCGTCGATCTGAACGCTGTGGTGCATGGTGATCCCTCCAAAATCTGTCGGAGGGTGCCCTTGCGAGGCGCAATGCGCAATGACTCGCAATTTAAAGCACTTCGGCTAGTGTCGGCTTTCCACCCATTCCGGACATCAGGCGCGTAGGCTTGGGCCTGTCCGCCCCTACCCAACCACCTTTTTCCCCGCGAGCACGGCAATCACCTGCTGGGCGGCGATGTCTCGGGCGGCGGAGCGGGGGAGGCCGCAGGCGCGGGCGACTTCGGCGCCGACCAGGCTGTCGCCGATGGCGAGGAGGACGAGGCCGAGGGTCGCCTGGTCGAGCGGGCGCTTGTCTCCGGGCGATGAGATATCGCGAACGACGTCGGAAATGGCGTCGGCCACCGGCTCCAGCGCCTCATGCTGGCGGGTGAGCATGACCCAGGCCATCAATTCGCCGACGCGCTGATGGTCGAAGGCGTCGAACATGCCCTCGATAACGTCGCGCAAGCCGACCTCGCCACGACGCATCCGGCCGATGGTCTCGGTAATCGAGGCTGCGACCTGGTGGGCAATTTCATCGGCAAGCGCGCGGTGAAGCCCGGCGACGCTTCCGAAATGGTGGAGGAGGTTGGCATGGGTGCGACCGATCTTCGCCGCCACCGCCTTGAGCGTGATTGCGGCAACCCCGTCGGCGCGCAGCAGTTCGCGCGCAGCCGCGATCGCCAGGCTTCGGCTTTCTTTCGAAGGCAGGCGGCGGCGAGATGGTGTTGCGACTATTGACACAGATGTCAGTTATTGCGAGTGGTCATGGCCGTTCGCTTTGGAGTTGATCGATGCCGCTGGCAAGTTTCGCGCCTGACACTTTGACCATCACCCCGCGCGACCGCCGTTTCGGCCGCGGCGAAGCGACCCCGCGGCACTGGCATGCGGGCAATCCTTATGCGACCGCGCTTTACAATGCTCTGTCGGCGACCTTCCCGGTGGGCGAGGCGTTTTTCGTCGATAGCGTGCGCGCCTTCCGCGATGGCGCCGACCCCAAACTGGCCGAGGACATTCGCAACTTCACCACACAAGAAGTGGTCCACAGTCGCGAGCATCTCGCGTTCAACCGCCGCGCCGCCGATTCGGGCTATGACCTGGCATCGCTCGAGGCGCGGGTCGACGAACGGCTTGCGCTGACCAAGTCGAAGCCAAAGATCGTCAGCCTGGCGGCGACCATGGCGCTTGAGCATTTCACTGCAATCCTCGCCCACCAATTGCTCGCTAACCCCAAGCACCTCGCCGGCGCCGATCCGGCCACCGCCGAACTGTGGCGCTGGCACGCGGCCGAGGAGATCGAGCATAAGGGCGTCGCCTATGACACCTGGCTTCATGCAACCCGCGACTGGCCGCGGTCCAAGCGCTTGCAGGTCAAGGCCAAGGTGATGCTGTTCATCACTCGCAATTTCCTAGTCGACCGCACCGCCGGAGCGATCGAACTGTTGCGTCAGGACGGAATTACCGGTGCCCGCGCCTGGACCGGCCTCCTGTGGACAATGTGGGTGAGCCCCGGGATGATGCGCAAAATCTTTGCTGCCTGGGCAGGATTTTTCGCCCCCGGATTCCATCCCTGGAACCATGACGACAGCGCCTTGATCTCCCACTATGAGGCGGGATCTGCCACAAATGACGAACCGGCGCGGGTCGTGCGCCGCGCACGTTTGGACTAGCAAGCGCTCAGAAGCGGTGGAGCAGTCGGTCGACGGTGTCTTCGGCGCTGGCGTTCTTGCCCCGCGCTTTTGCCTTTCGCGTCCCTTTCAGCGTCGCCGCCTGCTTTTCCAGCGCGGTCCGAATGAGCTCGATCTGTTTGTCGCTCAGATGCTCGATACCGATGAATTGGGTGCGCGCGTTGTCGACCGCTCGGAGGAGTTCGTCGAGCTTTGCCTGGATCGCCGCGCCGTCGCGGTTCTGACTGTTCTGGATAAGGAACACGGCGAGGAAGGTCAGCACCGTCGTCGCGGTGTTGATGACCAATTGCCAGGTGTCCGAATAGCCGAAGAGCGGGCCCGAAACCGCCCAGACGATACAGGCCGCGGTGGCGCCGATGAAAGCGGATGGCTGGCCCATCCAAACCGCCGTTCTGGTGGCAATTGTGGAGAAGAATTTTGTCATCGCCGGGCTGCAACGCGCAACCACTGAGTTGGTGCCGGCCCCAATGAAGGGATTGGCGGCACCCCGCCATCACGCCGCCAGCGGCGCGCGGGACGCTTGCTCCTCATAGGAATTGGCAAAGACGGCCAGATCGAGCCGCATCAGCCGCGCTGGCGCTTCCTGCCCTCGCGCGCAGCTAAAGCGCGGAGCGATGAGCCCGGTGGCGGTGAAGCCGAGTTTTTCGAGCACTCGGCCGGACGCCCGATTGTCGGTGAAATGCGCGCCTTCGAGCCGCTTGATGCCAAGCGTCCGGGCGATGTCGATCAAGGCTGTGCAGGCCTCCGTGGCAATTCCTCGGCCCCAATGATCGAGCGCCACCCAATAGCCGACCTCCACCGCTCCAGACGGCCGCCGGCCGAGTCCGCAGGCGCCTACCAGCAGCAGCGGGCCGCCGGTCCGCTCGAAGATCAGCAACGCGGGGAGGATCGGGTCGCGCGGGGCGGCGAGATAGGCGGTGGCGTCGCGCATGCGATAGGGCCAGGGCGCCCCCGCGAGATGGCGGACAATCCCCCGGTCGGCAAGTGCGGCGGCGAGCGCCGGCGCATCCTCCGTAAACCCGGGCCTGAGCAGCAGCCTTGTCGTTCTCGCGAACATGTCCCGTCTCCTCGACGCGGGCCGGATAGCGGCCATGCGTGACAGTTTCGGGAGAAGAACAGAAAAGGGGAGCACCCTTTCGGGGGCTCCCCTTCTCCCTGTTCGGTCGTGATCGTCAGATCTCGTCCAGGCCGCCCCTTAGTGGGACCGGTCCCGTTCTGACCGTTCCTATGCTTTTGCCTCGCCGGCCGGCATAATATGGACGAATTTTCGGCCCAATTTGCCATCGCGGAAGGTCACTTGACCGTCGGTCAAGGCAAACAAGGTATGATCCTTGCCGATGCCGACGTTGGTTCCGGGATGCCACTTGGTGCCGCGCTGGCGCACGATGATGTTGCCGGCGATGGCTGCTTCCCCGCCGAACTTCTTGACGCCGAGGCGCTTGCTTTCACTGTCGCGGCCGTTGCGTGACGAGCCGCCTGCTTTTTTATGTGCCATCGTTACTTCTTCTTCGCAGGTTTCTTGGCGGCGGCCTTAGCAGGTGCAGCATTTTTTGTCGCCGGTTTTTTCGCGGCCGGCTTGGTGGCTGGCTTGGCGGCTGGCTTTGCGGCCGACTTTGCGGTGGCCTTCGAAGCCGGCGTTGCAGCGGTTTTCGCGGCCGGCTTCGGAGCGGCCTTTTTGGGCTCTGCCGTCTTCTGCTCAACCGACTTGGGCTTCGCCTTTTTGGCCTCGGCCTTTTTCGGCTCGGGCTGCTTGGCTTCGGCTTTTGCCGGAGCCGCCTCAGCCTTGGATGCAGCGGGCTTAGGCGCTTCGGCGTTCGCGGCGGGCTTGGTCTCAGCCTTCGGCGCTTCAGCCTTCGCAGCAGCAGGCTTGTCCGCCTTTTTCTCCATTTTGTGATCGCCGATCGCGGTGATCATGAGGATGGTGTGCTGCTGGCGGTGGCCTTTCTTGCGGCGATAATTGTGGCGGCGGCGCTTCTTGAACACCGTAACCTTGTCGGCCTTGGCCTGGGCGACGATCTCCGCCGCGACCTTGAGGCCGTCGACCGACTTCAGGTCGCCGCCGTCGCCCGCCAGCAGGATATCGCCAAGCGTGATCTTGTCACCGGCTTCGCCGTCGAGTTTCTCGACCACGATCTTGTCTCCGGGGGCGACGCGATATTGCTTGCCGCCCGTGCGCACGACTGCGAACATTGGCTCTACTCTTTCGTCTAAAAACTAGCTTCCGCGCGAGTCAGCGCAGCAGCGCTACAAGGCCGCGCGCGGAAACGGCGGCGCCTATGGCAGGGGGCGGCGGGTGTCAACCTTCGCCACTACTGCGAGCGGCAGTCCCGGCTCAGTGGCGGTGGTTGGGCCTAAGGCGGTAACCGCCCCCTTCTGAGCGTTCGAAGATCGCTGCGATGCCCGGATGCTCGACCGGTTCCTCGCTGTCGTCGGGGACCAGATTCTGCTGGCTGACATAAGCGACGTAGCTCGATTCGGCGTTTTCGGCGAGCAGATGATAATAAGGCTGGTCCTTGGCCGGGCGGATGTCGGCGGGGATCGAGTCATACCATTCGTCGCTGTTGGCAAACTGCGGATCGACATCGAAGATTACGCCGCGAAAATCGAACAGGCGGTGGCGGACGACTTCGCCGATGCCGAAGCGGGCGATTGGCATTGCGGCGGCGGTGTACGGGATTGGGGTCATGATCACCAATCTAGGGGCTGACGCAGGCTAGGCAAGGCCAGGGTGCGCTGCTAGAGCGCCCGCCGCGACCCGCACGGCGCTATTCAGCGCCCGCGCGACCCTCGACGCGGAGAGGTGGCTGAGTGGTCGAAAGCACCGCACTCGAAATGCGGCGTGCGGGCAACCGTACCGTGGGTTCGAATCCCACCCTCTCCGCCACACAGATTTCAGAAAACGCGTAGTGCCGCCGGCAAAAGGAACGGGAGAAACAGGAGTTGAAGCGCAGCTACAGCATTATCACTTCCTGCATGGAGCGACTCGATCATCTCAAGCAGAGCCTGCCGGCCATGCTCCGCAAGGACTCCGAAGTGATCGTGGTCGATTATTCATGTCCGGAGCACGCCGGCGATTATGTCGCGCAGCATTGCCCTGACGCGCGGGTCGTCAGGATCGAGGGCCAGAGTCACTATTCTGGTGCCAAGTCGCGCAACGCGGGGGCTGCGATAGCAACCGGCGACATGCTTAACAAATTGGGCGGGGAGGGCCCTTGGGCCGAGCGATCAGACGCTCCCCTTGATCTTCAAACTCGACCTGCATTAGTGATTCGAGCCCCGTAATTTGCGCATTCATGGCGCATTGCTTGGGCGGAAGCGAGCGGTAAGACGATCATGCCGGCGAACGGCGGTTGGTGATTGATCGACGACCCAAGTCAACAGCCGCGTTAGAGCGCGCTGAAGGTCCCGTAATCGCCCTTGAAGAACAGCAAGGGCGCGGCCGGACGGAGGATTTGGAGCGACAGCACCCGGCCGATGACGAACAGATGGTCCCCAGCGTCATGCTCGGCGGCGAGGTCGCATTCGATTGCCGCGACCACGCCGTCGAGCACTGGAAGCCCGTGCTCCGACAGGCTGTGCGAAACACCGTGGAAGCGGTCCTCGCCGGGACTCGAGAATTTGCGCGACAGTTCGACCTGGTCGGCGCCGAGCACATTGACGCAGAAGCGACCCGAAGCGCGCATCGGCGGCCAGCTCGACGAGCGTTTGTCGGGGCAGAAGCCGACCAAAGGCGGGTCGAGCGAGACCGAGGTGAAGGTGCCGATCGCGAGGCCCGCGGCGCGGCCTTCCCTGCGCCAGCCGGTGACGACCGAGACCCCGGTCGGATAATGGCCAAGGACCGAGCGGAAATGCGCCGGGTCGATTTCGATTGGGGTGTCGGTGGTCCGGGCATCGCGCATGTCGGTGGCATAGCCGAGTTCGGCGGTTAGAACAGCCGATCGGTCAATGCTTTTTGGCCAAACGCTGACGCAGCTCGGATATTTCCCAATGGTCGTTGCGGCTGAATGGAAGCAGAGGCTTGAGGGCTGCAAAGGCGGATTTGCCGAGCGCACCGCGAGCCCGGTCGAGATCGGCGAAGGCGGCTTCGACCTGTCTGGCGTCGAACGCGGCATCGCCGGCGGCTTCCTCGATCAGCGACTCCTCCGCTTCGACCACAAGATAGGTCTGGGCCCGCCAATAGCTGCGGATGTTCTGCGTGGCGTCGGGGCCGAGCCGCTCGGCCAGCGCGGAGATCCGAGCGCTTGCCGGCCCTTCGGGCCACTGACCCTTGTCAAGCGTCGCCAATTGCGCCTTGTGCGCTTTGTATTCCTTGGCCAGCCACGCCTGCGCCTCGCTGGTGCCCAAATTCAAGATTGCGATCAGCGCCACCGGGGCGATCAAGATGTCGCCCATCATCGCCAGCATCGGGCGGTCAGGGAACTGGTTGAATAGGGTATGGAGCGCGACCGCGGCAAGATAACCGGGAATGAACCACCACCAGCGGAAGTCGAACTTGCCCGTCACCTCGCGGTTTGCGCGCTCGGCAAATTCATGGGCGCTAGCAGCGAGGATGGCGACCGTCGTGCCGTGCATCACCGCAGTGCCGAGACCGCGCACCAGCCAAGTGCCGGCGCCATAATCGGGGAAGCGCACCAAATAGATGATATTTTCAATCACCGAGAAGCCGGCGCCGATGGCGAAGCCGGAAATAACCGCGTCGAGTTTGTAGCCGACGCGATTGGCGCGAAACAGGCCGACCACCACCAAACCCTTGGCCGCCTCCTCAATCCACGGCGCGATGAAGCGGCTGTAAAGGTTGAAGCCGATCGGCAGCGTGTCGATCATCCGTCCGCTGACTGGATAGCAAGCGATCGCAGCGATGCCGCCGAGCGCCAGCAGGAGCGCGATTTCCTTCATGCTCATCAGCTCGAACGCGTCGAGCCAATTGAACAAGCCGAGAAGGATGAGAACGGGGACGAGGGCGATGCCCCAGTGGAT
Organism: Sphingomicrobium sp.; assembly: GCA_039929465.1. GTDB lineage: Bacteria > Pseudomonadota > Alphaproteobacteria > Sphingomonadales > Sphingomonadaceae > Sphingomicrobium. The sequence goes on from JBDSRE010000064.1 coordinate 7,209, forward strand.
GAGCTCGGCGGTCATTGCGCCCCTTTATAGTCCCTACAGGATTTTGAGCGAAGCGAGGAGCTCGGTCTTGCGGTAATGGCCGTCTTGCCAGCCACTGGCGACCCCAAGCGAAAAGATCATCGGCAGGCGGTTGGCAATGGTGAAATTGAGGTCGAGCTGCGCCCCGGCGTCGTAATAACGGTGGCTCGAGCCATCGGGCGCGCGCGTCGCCATGGCGCCGGCGAACAGCGCCGGGCGGACATAATTCATGTAGAAAGCGGCAGTGCCAAGCTCGGCAAAGCGGACCGGCGGAAGATTGATTTCGCCGGTCAGCTTGGCAAATCGGCGGGCAGCGATTTCGTCGATCCCGAAGCCGGGGAAGCTATCCATCTCGCGATACCGTTTTTCCGTCCGGTCATCGACGTAATTGTTGCGGAATGAGCCGAAATAATAGGCTGCCAGCGGGCTCAGGCGCGGCCCGGAGACGCCGCCCGCATGGGCATAAATCCAGGCCGAGCTATTGCCCCACGGCAGAGCGGTGCCGAGGTCAAACCCGCCGTGCAGCTTGGGGTAGAAATGGCCCTCGGCCTGGTCGGAGCCGGCGACGATTCGCCCGGCAACTCCCTTTTCATGATCGACCCCGCCAAGCGCCTTGGTGGTGTTGGTGTAGCGCAGCCCGATCTCGCCCGAGCGGATTTCGCTTGGGCTGACGATGTTCTGCGCGCTTGGCAATTGGGCCAGTCCGAAATAGGCCGCGGCCGAGCCGAACAGGTCGAGCTCGCGCGGCGGGTCGTAGATCAACGGTTTGCTGTAGCTGGCGATGAAGGCGTCGCCCTTGCGGCTGCGCAGCACTGGACCGGCAAGGTCGTAAACGTCGGCGAGATTGTGCCAATAGGTCAGCTTCCAGAACGGCGTCTGATACTCGACGTTGAGGTGGAAGCGCTCGTTGGACCGGATATGATCGATCGGCGAGATCGCGACCGTTGCGCTGAGCTGGCGGAACTGGAGCGGATCGGCGAGGTGAAAATAATAGCCGAGCGCGGGTGACCGGGCATAGCCCGAAACGACCGGATAATGGGCGTCGAGGCGCATCCGCTTGGTCGGGGTGTAAAAGCCGCGCTGAGTGACCAGTTCATCAAGCGGGATCTTGGCCGGCGAGCCAATCCCCCAGGTCTTGAGCTCGGGATGCGCCTTGACCACCTCGGTGCCGAGGAAGCGCACCGCGGCAAGGTCTTCGCGCACCTGCGGCTGGATAATCGACGGGTTGAAGCCGAGCCCGGCATAATCATAAACCAGGAGCGTGCCGTCGGGCCGAAGCTGGGGGCGGAAGAAGCCGGTCGAGGCGTTAGTCAGAACCGCGTATTTGCCGCTCGCGATGTCGAAGCGGAAGACGTTGGAAACGCCGGTGTAGTAACTGTTGCCGAGCAGCGCCTTGCTGTCGGGCGTGAACGTGAAATTCTCCGGGATCGAGGGGGGCAGCGAAAGGGACGCGACGGGATTTTCCGAATTGCCGCCCTCGAGGTCGGCGCGCTTCCATACCTTGACCGACTGCTTGCCGTCGACCGTTCCGTAGGAGGCGGACACCAATTCGCCGTCGGGCGACACGTCGAGGTCGAAGATGATCTCGCCGTAGTGGAAGCTCTTGACCTGGCTGAAGCTGGTGTAGGGTGCCGGGATTCGGACCAGGGTAACAAAGCCGTCCTGATGGCGGATTCCCCACAGGCTCTTGTCGGCGCGGTTGAAGGCGATGTCGCCGATTCGGGCGTCGGTCAGGAGCTTGCGCTTCTTGCCGCTGTCGACGTCGATTCCCATCAGGTCGCGAAAGGCGTAATTCTGGTTGGTATAGAAAGCCGTCCGACTGTCGGGATCGAAAGCCACGCTGGTGACCTTGTAAAGCATCATCCCGTTAAGATCGGTGAGCGGCGCAACCTTGCCGCTGGCCATGTCCATCTTGCCGAGGAACCCGATCCTGCCGGGGTAGCGGAAGGC
>JBDSRE010000065.1:0-4259 GCA_039929465.1 Sphingomicrobium sp.
CGGTTATTCCCGAATCAGCAAATGATTTGCGGGGGTGGAACCATGGCGTTTGTCCTGAGGAATCTGAAATCCGGTATCGCCGTCGCCATTGGCGCGGTGATGATCGCGGGACTTGCATTCGCGGTTAAGCGCGCGACCGACTTCGATTTGGATTTCGAGCTCAACTGGGACGATCTGCCCGCCTGATTGCCTCGCAGGTCAGACTATTCGTCCTCATCCTCATAACCGACCAAATTGAGCTCCCGCGCCTTGATCTGGTGCGTCATGCACCAGTGTTTGAGCGCTTCCTCGCGGCCGTGGGTGATCCAGACTTCCTTTGGGGCGACCTCGCGGATCGTCCGGGTCAGCTCATCCCAGTCGCTGTGGTCGGAAATGATCAGCGGCAATTCGACATTGCGCTGGCGGGCGCGCTGGCGGATTCTCATCCAGCCCGAGGCCATTGCGGTAACCGGATCGGGCAGGCGCCGCGACCAGCGGTCATTGAGCGCGCCCGGCGGGCAGATGACGATTTTTCCCTTTAGTTCCTCCTTGGGCGCGCCAGTCGCAGGTCGGAGCTCGCCGAGTTCGACGCCCAGTTCCTCATAAAGATTGCACAGTCGCTCCATCGCCCCGTGATAATAAATTGGATCGTGGTGCCCGCGCCCGCGCAGCTCGGTTATCACCCGTTGCGCCTTACCCAGCGCATAGGCTCCGACCAGCACGCAGCGTGCCGGATCGCTGTGCAGCCGGTGAAGCAGACGGTCGATCTCGCCGCCGGTGTCGGGGTGGCGGAACACCGGCAGACCGAAGGTCGCCTCGGTAATGAAGATGTCGCACGGCACGACCTCGAACGGCGCGCAGGTAGGGTCAGGACGGCGTTTGTAATCGCCAGAAACCACCACCCGCTCGCCTTTGTAATCGAGGACGATCTGGGCCGATCCGAGGACATGGCCGGCGGGGACGAAGCCGACTTCTACCTCACCGAGTCGAACCGTCTCGCTATAAGCCACCGCATGGCCCTGCTGCGGCCCATAGCGAACCCCCATGATGGCCAGCGTTTCCGCCGTCGCCCACACCGCGCCGTGGCCGCCGCGCGCATGGTCGGCATGGCCGTGGGTGACTAACGCTCGGTCCTTCGGGGTCGACGGATCGACCCACGCGTCGGCCGGCTTGACATAAATACCCTCGGGACGGGGCTCGATCCAGGTGCCAAGACGGGGCATAGGGAGCTAAAGCTGGCGAGCGGGCGTTCGGGTTCCGCTTGGAGGGAATGAATATGGTGGACGGCAGTCTTTGGGTATTGGTGGACGTGCTCGCGCCCGCAGTCCTTTTGCTTGGACTGGTCGCGCTGATCGCTACCGCCAAACCAGATCCGGAGCGGGCGCTCCACCGCCAGCCCGCGGCGGCCGAGGGGGATAGCGACAGCCGTACCCGGCGGCGGCGGCGGCGCACCCGCCTCGATTGAAGTCGTGCCCAGGCAGGAACCCTGCCCGCTTGCCGACAGCTAAAAGCGCACCAGCCCATTGGAGCGCCCGAATGGAGTTTTAAATGGCCGGAATCCCTGTATCGATCATGACCATCGTCGGCCCGCTGCTGCTTGTGGCGGTGTTGCTGTGGGTCGTGGCGCGGCGCAATAAGGGCCGCAATCCGCAGGCAACCGAGGAGCGCACCAAGGCGCTATACGCCGCCGAGGAGAAGCGCCGCCGCGAGGGGACCGACGACCGCTGAGCGACTTTTCGCTCCCTTCGGCGGTTGCCAGGTGGTTCGCGGCGAAAGGCTGGGCGCCGCGCCGCCACCAGCTCGACATGCTCGACGCCGCCCGGCGCGGTGAGAGCGCCTTACTGGTCGCCGCGACCGGCGCAGGCAAGACCCTGGCGGGATTTCTGCCGACGATTTGCGAACTTGCCGACAATGCGCCCGAGGGTCTCCACACTCTCTACATCTCCCCGCTGAAAGCGCTCGCGGTCGACGTCCAGCGCAACCTCGTTGGCCCATGCGAGGAGATGGGACTTCCAATCCGGATCGAGACCCGCACCGGCGACACGCCATCGGATCGCAAGGCGCGGCAGCGGGCGCGGCCACCGCATATCCTGCTGACCACGCCCGAGAGCCTGAGCCTGCTTTTGTCTTACCCCGACAGCGGGCAGATTTTCGAAAACCTGCGCACCGTGGTGGTCGACGAAATTCATGCCTTCGCCCGCGAAAAGCGCGGCGATCTGCTGAGCCTTTCGCTTGGACGGCTGGAGGCCCTTCGTCCGGGATTGCGCCGCGTTGGCCTCAGCGCGACCATCGCCGACCCCGATGCCTATCGTTCGTGGCTCGCGCCCGGCGGCGACATTGACGCCATCGCTTTGGTCGAGGGTGAGCCCGGAGCCGAGCCCGATCTGTCGATCCTTATTCCGGAAAACCGAATCCCGTGGGGTGGACACAGCGGCCGTCACGCCGCGCGCGAAGTGATGGCGCTGATCGCGGCGCACAAGACGACCCTGGTGTTCTGCAACACGCGCAGCCTGGCCGAGCTCATTTTCCAGGAATTGTGGACGGCCAACGATTTGGCGCTGCCAATCGGGATCCACCACGGCAGCCTCGCGCTTGAGGCGCGGCGCAAGGTTGAGGCGGCGATGGCGGTGGGCCGGCTTCGCGCCTTGGTCTGCACCGCGAGCCTCGATCTTGGAGTCGATTGGGGCGATGTCGATCTGGTGGTGCAGATGGGCGCGCCCAAGGGCAGCTCGCGGTTGCTGCAGCGGATCGGCCGCGCCAACCACCGTCTCGACGAGCCGAGCAAAGGCATGATCGTGCCCGGCAACCGTTTCGAATATCTCGAGGCGAGGGCAGCGCTCGACGCAGTCGAGGCGCGCGAGCTCGACCCCGAAATCTTCCGCCCCGGGACGATCGACGTGCTTGCCCAGCACATCCTTGGAATCGCCTGCGCCGGACCGTTTGACGAAGCTGAACTGCTCGACGAAGTGCGCGGCTCGGCGCCGTATTCGGGGCTTAGCGAAGAAGTTTGGCGGCGAGTGCTCGATTATATCGCCACCGGCGGCTATTCGCTGCGCGCCTACGACAAGTTCAAGCGGCTGACCGAATATGCTCCCGGCAAGTGGCGCATCACCAGGCCCGCGGTGGCCGCCCAGCACCGGCTCAACGCCGGGGTTATCGTTGACCAGCCGATGATGGACGTGCGGTTCCTCAACGGGCGCATGCTTGGCCGGGTCGAGGAGGGTTTCGGAGCGACGTTGTCGGTCGGCGACCATATTTTCTTCGCCGGCCTGAGCCTTGAGGTGACCCGCTTCAAGGACAGCGATATCATTGTTCGCGCCTCATCCAAATCGGCCCGGCTGGTGACGTATGGCGGGCAGCGGATGAGCATGACCACTCACCTTGCCGAGCGGGTTCGAGCTTTCCTCGCCGATTCCAGTCAATGGCACCGCTTCCCCGACGATGTGCGCGAATGGCTCGAGGTTCAGGAGCAGCGTTCGATTCTGCCCCGGCCAGAACAATTGCTGGTCGAAACATTCCCCCGCGAAGGTCGCCATTACATGTGCGTCTACAGCTTCGAAGGGTGGAACGCGCATCAATCGCTGGGCATGCTGATCACCCGGCGGATGGAGACCGCTGGACTGAAGCCGATGGGCTTCGTCGCCAATGATTATGCGCTCGCCGCCTATAGCCTTGAGCCGGTTGACGATCCGCGGCCGTTATTCTCGCCCGACATTCTCGAGCATGAATTCATTGAATGGGTCGAACAATCGCATCTGCTCAAGCGCGCGTTTCGCGAGGTCGCGGTAATCGGCGGGCTCGTCGAGCGCCAGCATCCGGGCAAGCGCAAGAGCGGGCGTCAGGTCAGTTTCTCAACCGACCTCATCTATGACGTGCTGCGCAGATACGAGCCCGAGCATCTGCTGCTCAAGGCGGCGTGGGCCGATGCGCGCGGGCGGATGACCGAGCTCGGCCGACTCGCCAGACTGGTCGACCGGGCGGCAGCGACGATGGTCCACGTCAAGGCGACACGCGTGACCCCGCTGGCGATTCCGCTGATTGTCGTCATCGGGCGAGAGGCGGCGCCCGCCGGGTCCGCCGACGAGGCGCTTCTGATCCACGCCGAATCCTTGGTCGCCGAAGCGATGCGGATCGATTAATCGACAGCGGCGCGCCGATGATCCATCATGGTGCAATGCGAGCGCTCATCCTCCTCGCCTGCGGGTTGTCGCTTGGCGGCTGCGTCGTCGGCACAGTCGCCAGGACCGCGGTCGCGGTAGTGACCCTTCCGGTTAAGGTCG
>JBDSRE010000066.1:0-8158 GCA_039929465.1 Sphingomicrobium sp.
TCGCTTAGCCTTGAAGAGTTCACCAGCTGGCAGCGCGCCGTCGACCGAAGCGGGATGCCTGGGCTTCGAGTCACTCGGATCAAGCACTATCGCGACCAGTACGAGCGCCAGCAGCGCTATTAACGAGGTTTGATTCCGCCTCGGCGAAGTCTAGATTTAGACCGTCGGCCAGGCGACTATCCACGAGAAATTTACACGAAAACTGGACAGACCCTTCCGAATCCGGAACAACCGTCCGGCATCACGCGTCTGTGATGCCGGACGGACCACCGGCAGGTGGCCGCGGATACAGGAGGGAATGCACATGGGTATTATTATCTGGCTGATCGTGGGTGGCGTTTGCGGCTGGCTTGCCAGCATGATCATGCGCACGGACGCTCAACAGGGAGTGTTCTTGAACATCATCGTCGGGATCATCGGCGCAGCGATCGCGGGCTACCTGCTCGGCGGCGCGAATTCACTCAACAATGCAATTACCGTTCAGAGCTTCCTTTATTCTCTGCTCGGCGCGGTTGTCCTGTTGGCGATCGTCAACCTCGTTCGTCGGGGTTCGGTGCGCTAAAGCGACTGCTTTGCGAACAGCGGAAGGCCGCGCAGCCATGTCGGCTGCGCGGCCTTCTTTTTGCCTTAAATCGCGCCTCCGCTGGCGCTAGCCGAGCCTATTGAAGCTCGAACGTCATCGCCAGGCTGATCTCGAGTTTCTGTTCACCGGGATCGATCTTGGTGTCGGCGGACTCGGCCCGGGCGGACATCATCACCATCGGCGGCGGCGCATAATTCCCGCCGCTTTCGCTGACCGCGACCACTCGGACCACGCGCATGCCGAGCGAGCGAGCATATAATTCGGCCCGCGCCCGGCCGGCCGTAACCGCCTTGGCCCGAGCCTCGTCGAGCGCCGCCTCGGGCTTGTCAACGGTGAGGTTGGGGCCGTTGATCTGATTGGCGCCGACTGCGACCAAGGCATCGAGGATCGCGCCCGCGTCGCCGATATCGCGGAACCGAACGGTCAACTGGTTCGAGGCATTATAGCCCTTGAGCCTCGGCGGCTGGTTGTCCGCATAGACATAATCGGGGTTGAGGCTGATGTTGCTGGTCTGGATGTCGCGGTCGGCGACTCCGGCCCGCTTGAGCTCCGCCCGAACCCGCGCCATGCGCGCCGCGGCATCGCCGATGGCGCCTTTGGCGGTTGCCGAGCGGGTCGTCACCCCGGCGCTGATCACCGCCAAGTCGGGCACCCGATTGACCGACCCGGTGGCGTTGATGTCGAGCCTGGTGCCGGTCAGCGCCTGGGTGATATTTGCCTGCTGCGCCTGAGCGGTGGCGGGAAGTGCAGCGGCGCCAATCATCAGCGCCGCGAACAGGGTTTTTCGCATCTTCATGTCGTTCTCCTCATTTGCGCGAAGAGTTTCGCCCGCCGGGAGTAGCCGGTTGCTGAACGGACTCCTGTCGCTGCGCGGGTTGGTCAGGCGCGGCGGCCGGCGATCATCCGGTAGATCAGCAGCAGCAGGAACGCGCCGACGATTGCGGCAACGAAGCCCGCGCCCTCGCCCGATTTGTACCAGCCGACCTGTTGGCCGATGAAACCAGCGAGCACTGCACCGGCGATGCCGAGCAGGATGGTGATGATGCAGCCCCCGGGATCGCGTCCCGGCATGAGCAATTTGGCGAGCGCGCCGGCGATCCCGCCAATGATGATCCACGCGATGATGCCATGACTTTGGAGCATGAATTGATTCCTTTCCCTTGCCGACTCGGCGAGCCAACCTATCTGTCCGCTGGAGCATGACACCCCACGCTCGGCGTTCAAGTGCCGCCGTTCATCGAAAAGCGATGGCGGCGGCGTGGCGCAAGAGGTGTGTTGCAACTAGTGACTTATTCCGATAATACAGCTGGCATTGATAGGCCGCACTCTGGACGGGCAGAAACGATGAACCGCTCAACCTCGATTCACGAGTCCGATACCGGCGCTTCGGACACGGTGGTGGTGGTCGACCGCTCACGCCGTCGGCGACGCTTGCTGGTGGTCGGCGTTATCGCGCTGATTGTCGCTGCGGCGCTGGCGCTCGCCATGTTCACTGGCAAGAACGCTGCCAAGCCCGAGGACGAAGCGGCTGCTAGCGGTGCCGGGCAAGTGCCGAGCGTGACCGTGATCACACCGGGACGAAGCCAGATAGGAAGAACCATCGCCGCAAGCGGGCCGCTGGCCGCGCGCCGCGACCAGCCGGTCGGAATCGCCGGCCAGGGTGGAAGGGTCACGCGCGTCCTCGTTGATGCCGGGGGCTGGGTCCGCGCCGGACAGACGCTGGCAGTGGTCGACCGCTCGGTCCAGGCGCAGCAGGCCGCGCAACTGTCGGCGCAGATTGACGCCGCGCGCGCCAATGCCGCGCTCGCCCAGTCCAATTATGAGCGCGCGCTTGCGCTCCAGGGGCGGGGCTTCGTGTCCAAGGCCGAAATCGATTCGAAGAAAGCGACCCGCGACGCCGCTAATGCTCAGGTCCGGGTGGCCCAGGCCCAGCTCGGCGCCGCCCGCGCCCAGATCGGACAGCTCAACGTTACCGCTCCGACCAGCGGACTGATCCTGTCGCGCAGCGTCGAGGTCGGCCAGATCGTCAGCCCGGGCTCGGGCGCCTTGTTCCGCCTCGCCGCCGGCGGAGCGATGGAGCTGAAGGCACAAATGTCGCAGCAGGACCTGACCTTGATCCACACGGGAATGTCAGCCTCGGTGACCCCGGTCGGGTCGGACCGTAGCTACTCCGGCTCGGTGTGGCAGGTGGCGCCGGTGATCGATCCGCAATCGCGGCTCGGCGAAGTGCGCATCACCGTACCCTTCGAATCAGCGATTCGCCCCGGTGGTTTCGCCGAAGCGCGGATCAGCGCCGGTGCGACCACCGCTCCGATGCTCCCGCAGAGCGCGGTTCTGAGCGATGACGCCGGAAATTATGTCTATATCGTCAATGCCAGGAACGAGGTCGAGCGCCGGGCCGTCAAGATTGGCGAAGTCGGCGAAACGGGCGTCACCATTGCCGAGGGATTGTCGGGCAGCGAATCCGTGGTGTTGTCGGCCGGGCCATTTCTCAACCCCGGCCAGAAGGTTGCCCCGCGGCGCCAGGCGGCGCGCTAAATGGCCCTGACTAACGAGCCGAGCCGATGAACTTCCGCAACATTTCATCTTGGTGTATCCGCAATCCAGTCCTGCCGATCGTGCTGTTCGTCGGGCTGATGCTCGCCGGGCTGGTGGCCTTCGCCCGGATGCAGGTCAACAATGCCCCGGACATCGACTTCCCGGCCGCCTTCGTTTCGGTTTCCCAGCCCGGCGCAGCGCCCAACGAACTCGAAACGCAGGTCACCCAGAAGGTCGAGGCGGCGATCCGCGGCGTCAATGGCGTCGAAGAGATGAGCAGCACCGTTTCGGAAGGGAACAGCAACACCTTCATCACCTTCCAGATCGGCACACCGGTTGATCGCGCGGTTAACGACGTGCGCAATGCGGTTGCCCAGATTCGCAGTAATCTGCCCGACGGAATCCTCGAGCCGCAAGTTACCCGGGTCGACGCGGAGGGCGAACCGATTACCGTGATCGGCGCACAAACCAGCGACATGACCCCCGAGGAATTGAGCTGGTATGTCGACAATACTGTCGGCAAGCGGCTGCTCGGACTTGTAGGTATCGCCGCGGTCGAGCGCGGCGGCGGCGTTAACCGGGTCATCCGGGTGATCCTCGATCCGACCGCGCTTCAGGCGCAGGGCATCACCGCGGCGCAGGTCAATCAGCAGCTTCGCCAGAGCAACCTCAATGCTCCGGGCGGCCGCGCCGAAGTCGCTGGGTCGGAACAGACTGTGCGCGTGCTCGGCAATGCCCAGGACGCCTATCAGCTAAGCCAGACCCAGATTGCCTTGCCCGGGGGACGAATGGTCCGGCTGGCCGATGTCGGCCAGGTCAGCGACAGCTTTTCGGAACAACGCACAATCGGCAAGATGAACGGTCGCCAGGTCGTCACCTTCTCGGTCCAGCGGTCGAAAGGCTCGTCGGAGGTGACCGCCTACGACAATGCCTGGGAAGAATTGCACAAGATCGAAAAGGAAAATCCCAAAGTCCGCTTTTCGGAGATTTTCAATTCCGTCGATCACACCGTGTCGCAATATCATTCGGCCATGGAAGGGCTGGTCGAAGGCGCGATCCTCGCCGTGCTCGTCGTCCTCCTGTTCCTCCGCGACATCCGCGCCACGCTGATTTCCGCGTTGGCGATCCCGCTGTCGGCAATTCCGGCTTTCGCCTTCATGAGCATGCTCGGGATCACGCTCAACTTCATGTCGACCATGGCCATGGCGCTGGTCGCCGGAGTCCTCGTCGATGATGCCATTGTCGAGATCGAAAATATCGTGCGCCACATGCGCATGGGCAAATCGGCCTATCAGGCATCGCTTGATGCTGCCGACGAAATCGGGCTGGCGGTGCTTGCAACGACCATGGCGCTGGTCGCGGTGTTCCTGCCGGTCGCGCTAATGCCCGGAATCGCCGGACAATATTTCAAGGCGTTCGGCTTCACGGTCGTTGTCTCCGTCCTGATGAGCCTGCTCGTCGCGCGCATGATCACCCCCCTGATCGCCGCATACTTCCTGCGCTCGAAGGGCGTTCAGCCGCATGCCGACTGGAAATGGATGAGCCAGTATCTCAATATCCTCAAATGGAGCCTCGATACGACGAAGGCCGAAGCACTGCTTGCGCGCTTGCCCAAGCCGACCTTCAAAATTGGATATTATGCGCTCGGCGCCTTGCTGCTCCTGATCATTGCGGTGGGCTTCCTGGTCGGGACAGTCGTCTCGATCAAGGCCTTGATGGGGATTGGCCTGCCGGGCATGATGGCGTTTCTCGCCGGCCTTATCGGCGGTGCCGCTGCGGCCTATGGTGTCGCCAAGCTCATCCAGCTGCTCGTCGCAATCACTCGCACCGGATTCGCGGCGTGGTACAAAATCATGGTCGCGCGCTGGAATGCGCGCATGCACGACCATCGCTTGAGCGCGGTGTGGGCCGGGCTTGGCACTCTGGTCATCAGCATTGTCCTGTTCGGGACCTTGTCGACGTCCTTTTTCCCGCCGCAGAACACCGACTATTCGCGGGTCAACGTAACATTGCCGCCGGGAAGCACGCTTGAGCAGACCGAGGTCGTCGTCGACCGGGTGGCAGCGATGGTCGGCCGCGACTCGCGGGTCGACCGAGTATTCGAACGGGTCAATGTCGCCAACGGCCGAGTCAACATCGTGCTTCGCAAGGACCGCGACGTCACCAGTTCCGAATTCGAACGCCAGCTCGGGCCGATGCTCGCTTCGCTGCCCGATGCCCGGGTCAGTTTCCAGACCCAGAATGGCGGCAGCCCGGAAGGCGATGCGCGCGACGTCATGCTCTACCTCGGCGGCGACGATCCGGTGAAGCTCAATGCCGTTGCTGGCCAGATTGCCAAGGAAATGGGCACGATCCCGGGCCTTCGGGCGCCGCGCATCGGCGGCGATCTCGCTCAGCCTGAAATTACCATCCGCCCGCATTTCGACCTCGCCGCCGACCTTGGCGTGACCACCGCTGCATTGAGCCAGACGATTCGCATCGCAACGCTCGGCGACATCGAGCAGAATAGCGCCAAATTCTCGCTTTCGGACCGTCAGGTACCGATCAAGGTGTCGCTGTCGGAAAATGCCCGCCGCGATCTCAGCACGCTCGAAAATCTCCCGGTGCCGACCTCGTCGGGCGGATCGGTGCCGCTCAAGGCGGTCGCCGAGATCGGCTTCGGATCGGGTCCGACCACGATCCGCCGCTCGAACCAAGTCCGCCGGCTGGCGATCGGCGCCGACCTTGCGCCGGGTACGGCCAGCGGCGATGTCACGGCCAAGGTCGATGCCTTGCCCGCGGTTAAAAACCTCCCTCAGGGCATCACCAAGCTCGAGCTTGGCGACCAGAAGTGGCAGTCCGAACTGCTTGTCAATTTCGCAATCGCGCTGATTTCTGGTGTGCTGTTGGTGTTCGCGGTGCTGGTCCTGCTGTACCGCCGCTTCCTCGCACCATTCGTCAACATGGGGTCGCTGATCCTCGCCCCGCTCGGCGCCGCGGTTGCGCTCCATGTCGCCAATCAGCCAATTTCTCTGTTCGTTCTGATCGGAATCCTCATGTTGTTCGGGATCGTCGCCAAGAATTCGATTTTGCTGGTCGATTTCGCGGTCGAGATGATCGACCATGGCATGGAAAAGAACGCGGCCATCTGGGAAGCCGGGCACAAGCGCGCCCAGCCGATCGTCATGACCACCGTGGCGATGGTCGCTGGAATGCTGCCGATCGCGCTGTCCCTAAGCGGCGACAGCAGCTGGCGCTCGCCGATGGGCATCACGGTCATCGGCGGCCTGATTTTCTCGACGATCCTTACGCTGCTGTTGGTGCCGGCCTATTTCTCGCTCGCGATCTCGGTCGAGTCGCGGATCGGCAAGCTGTTCCACCGCTTTATCGGGGAAGAAGCACACAGCAGCGGACACGCCGTAGCGGCGGAGTGAACCTTACGCCAAGCTCGGCTATTGAACCGCAATGGCCCTACTGACCAAACGCCGAAGCGTCCGCTTTAACCCCGCCCAACCGGGCGCGCGCGGAATGAAAATCGCCGCCACCGGACTGCTGTTCGTCATGGCACTGGTGTTCGTCGTCGCGCGCCATTTCCAGCCCGCTTACCCCGCCCTCGGCTATCTCAAGGCGTTTGCCGAAGCGGCGATGGTCGGCGGCCTCGCCGATTGGTTCGCGGTCACCGCATTGTTCCGCCACCCGCTCGGCCTGCCCATCCCGCACACCGCGATCATTCCGCGCAACAAGGACCGAATCGGCGAGGCGCTGGCCAATTTCCTCAAGGAGAACTTCCTCGTTCCCGCGGTGGTTGCACGGCGGATGCGCAATATCGACGTTGCCGGCGCCGCCGGGCGCTTTCTCAGAACCCCGGCAGGCGAAGGCACGCGAATCCGAGCCGGTGCCTCGCGGCTCATCGCCGACATTTTCGAAGGGCTCGATGACGAGCGCCTGGGGGGGATCGTCAAGGGCGCGATCTCGACCCGGCTGCGCAAGATGGAGGTGTCGCCGCTGATCGGCCATGCGCTTGCAAGCGCGATCAACGAGGACCGCCATGTGCCAATGCTGGAGGCGGCAATCCGCTGGACCGCGCGCACGCTCGAGGCCAATGAGACGCTGATCCGCGACATGGTCAAGAAAAAGGCCAATTGGGCGCTCAAGCTTGCCGGGCTCGATGCGCGCATTGCCGATGCCATCATCAACGGCTTCAAGAAGCTGGCGACTGAAATGTCCAATGACCCCGCTCATCCGGTGCGGATCAAGGTCGAGGAGGCGCTGGCTCAGCTCGCCAACGACCTCCAGACCAAGCCCGAGACCCAGGCCCGAGTGGAGGCGATGAAGGAGCAATTGATCGACAATAAATCGGTCGGACTGTGGCTCGATACACTGTGGCAAAAGGGCCGCGAGGCGATCATCCGCGCTGCCCGCAACCCCGATGCGGTAATGGCCGGCAAATTGGGGGAGGTCCTGCGCTCGATGGGCGGGACACTCGAAAGCGACGCCCGAATCCGCGCCGCGATCAACCAGTTCGCGCGCCGCGCAACGGTCGGCATGGCGGCCAGCTATGGCGGTTCGATCGTGAAACTGGTCAGCGAGACGGTACGCGGGTGGGACGCGCAGACGATCACCGATCGCTTGGAGGCGGCGGTCGGCCGCGACCTCCAATATATCCGGATCAACGGCACTCTGGTCGGCGGTCTCGTCGGCCTCGCGCTCTTCGCATTGGATGGTCTATGAGTTTTCCGCCGCTCGAGGACCAGGTGTCGCCCGAGCGCGCTGCGATTGGAGTCACGGTCGCCGCCCAGCTCGAAAGATTGCCCGGGATCGTTCGGGTCGAGCGCGAAGCCGTCGACATGTTCACGCTCCACAATTTTCTCGATCCCGGGACTTGCGCGACGCTCATTGAGCTGATCGATTCAGGCTGCCAGCCGTCGCCGATTTTCGAAGCCGAGGGTTATGGCGCCGATTATCGCAACAGTTCGACCTGCAATCTCAATCCGTGGGATCCGCGGGTTCGGCTGGTCGATCTCGCGATCGCCGGGCTGCTCGGGATTGATCCGCGAC
>JBDSRE010000067.1:0-3637 GCA_039929465.1 Sphingomicrobium sp.
GAGAAAACGCCCAGCTTCACCGTCAATGACGACAAGCATTTCTATCATTGCTTCGGCTGCTCGGCCCATGGCGATGCGATCCGATTCCTCACCGACCATCGCGGCTTGCCGTTCATGGATGCGGTCAAGGAGCTCGCATCCAAGGCCGGGATGGAGGTCCCTGCCCCCGACCCCAAAGCGCAGGAACGCGCCGAACGCACGACCGGCCTGACCGATATCATGGCCCAGGTCGCCGCCTGGTTTGTCGAACGCTTGCACAGCCCCGCCGGAGCTGGGGCGCGCGACTATCTCGCCAGGCGCGGCATCGCCCCCGACGCAATTGCGCGCTTCGGGATCGGCTTCGCGCCCGATGATCGGGGCGCCCTCAAACGCGCGCTCGCCAGCCTCGGCGAGGAGCAATTGGTTGAAACAGGGATGCTGATCGCGCCGGAAGAGCCCGGGAAAGCGACCTACGATCGCTTCCGCGGCCGACTGATAATCCCGATCCGCGATCAGCGCGGGCGGGTGATCGGATTCGGCGGGCGGATCCTTGGCGAGGGTGAGCCGAAATATCTCAACTCCCCCGATACACCGCTGTTCGACAAGGGCCGGACGCTCTACAATCTCGACCTCGCCGGCCCCGCCAGCCGCGCCGCCAAGCGCCTGATCGTCGTCGAAGGCTATATGGACGTTATCGGCCTCGACCGCGGCGGCATTTCCGAGGTCGTCGCACCCAACGGCACCGCGGTGACCGAGGCACAATTGGAGCGCATGTGGCGGCTCGATCCCGCCCCGATCCTGTGCTTCGATGGCGACGGGGCTGGCGCCAAGGCCGCGATCCGCGCCGCACTCCGCGCCCTGCCCCACATTACCCCCGAGCGCACCCTGCGCTTCGTCGAATTGCCACCGGGACAAGACCCCGACGACCTGGTTCGCTCAGGCGGCCGCGAGGCGGTCGAAGCCCTGCTCGCCGCTCCTGAAGCGCTCGACGCGCGGCTGTGGAGGCACGAGGTTGGCGCGGTGGAACTGACCACCCCCGAAGCCCGCGCCGGCCTCCGTCAACGCCTGACCGCCCATGCCAGCGAAATCGCCCATTCCGACCTCCGCCGAATGTACCGCGACCAGTGGATGGAGCGCTTCGACCGCGAGATCGCGCCGCAGCGCCGCCCGTTTACTCCCGGTCATCGAGGCACTTTTCAGAAAGGCCGCTTCACCCCGTTCGAAGCCCCAATGGGAGCCAAGGCCCGAGCCATTGCCGCCTCCGGCATCGACGCCCCAACGGCGCGCGCACTGATCCAGGGTTTCGCCAACTTCCCCGAAGAGCTGGCAGCCCATGGCGAGGCGCTTGCAGCGCTTCCAATCCCGGACCGCGAGACCGCTCATTTGCGCGACGAACTGGTCAACGCCGCCTTCTCCGGCGCGACGCTTGATCGCGACGCTATCGCCACCATATTGGGGATCGATGGAGCGAGCGGCCCGAATGCCCCTCGAACCATGGGTTTTTCATTCACCCGCCGCGACGGCGACCCGGCCCGAGCAAGGAGCGACCTTGCCGCCGCGGTCGAGATCATCGCCGCTGCGGAGGAAGTCGAACGCGCCCTCGTCGACGCCACAGACCGGCTCAAGCGTGACTTGACCGACGAGGCGCTCGCGGAGCAGCACCGCCTGATCGCGGCGCAACAAGGATTGAGAGAGAGACTGGCGTCGCTCGCCGGCACCGACTAAGCGGCGCAATTAGAATCAAGGTAATATGGCAAAGAACGAACACCAGGAAGCCGAGACCGGCGATGCCGGCGACGCCCCACTCCTCGACCTCAACGACGCCTCGATCAAGAAACTGATCGCGCGCGCCAAGAAGCGCGGCTTCGTCACCTATGACGAACTCAATGAGGCGCTGCCCCAGGACCAGATGGGCTCCGAGCAGATCGAGGACGTCATGTCCGCGCTCAATGAAATGGGCATCAACGTCGTTGAAAACGAAGAGGCCGGCGACGACGACGACGATGACGACGACGACAAGGAAAAGGAAGCCGCGCCCGAAGATGAGGTCGATCCCCTCGACGACGGCGGTCCGAAACCGGCTGCGGCGGTCAAGAAAGAACCGACCGACCGAACCGACGACCCAGTGCGCATGTATCTGCGCGAAATGGGCGCCGTCGAACTGCTCTCCCGTGAAGGCGAAATCGCCATCGCCAAGCGCATCGAGGCCGGCCGCGACATCATGATCTGGGGGCTGTGCGAAAGCCCGATCACCTTCAACGCCATCATCGGCTGGTCGACCGCCCTTAACGAAGGGCAGATGCAGCTGCGCGAAATCCTCGACCTCGACGCCATGCTTTCAAAGGGTCCGACTCCCGAACAGATCGCTGCCGGCGACGACGACAATGCCGAGGACGGCGAGATTAGCGAGAAGAACGCCGGTCCGTCGATCAAGGAAGACGAGGAAGTCGCCGATGAGCCCGCTCCGGCGGAGAGCGACGACGAAGAGGATATGGTCGATCGCCGGACCAAGCCGGTGGTCGAGGAGGAGGAAGAGGACAATACCCTAAGCCTCGCCCAGATGGAGGAGACGCTCACTCCGGTGGCGCTTGAGACCTTCGCCCGGATCACTGCAATCTTCAAGAAATTCGCCAAGGTCCAGACCGCGCGCATGGACGCGCTGGCGACGATCAGCGAGCTCCCCGCCAGCGAGGAGAAAAAATACCACAAGCTGCGCGAGCAACTCACCGCCGAGGTCGAAAGCGTCCAGTTCCACGGCAGCAAGATCGAATATTTGGTCGAGCAACTCTACAGCTATAACCGCCGCCTCACCGCACTCGGCGG
Organism: Sphingomicrobium sp.; assembly: GCA_039929465.1. GTDB lineage: Bacteria > Pseudomonadota > Alphaproteobacteria > Sphingomonadales > Sphingomonadaceae > Sphingomicrobium. Next base: position 2,803 of record JBDSRE010000067.1, read on the forward strand.
CCAGATGCTGCGCCTCGCCGAACGCCACAAGGTGCCGCGCCGCGCATTCCTCGAAAGCTACATGGGCCACGAGCTCGACGACAATTGGCTGGGTCGCGTGTCGAAGACCGACAAGAAATGGGCCGCTTTCGTCGACGCCGAGCGCGACACCGTCGAGCGCATCCGAAGCGAAATCGCCGACATCGCGCAGCAGACCGGCACGTCGCTCGTCGAGTTCCGGCGGATCGTCAACATGGTCCAGAAGGCCGAGCGCGAAGCGCGCATCGCCAAGAAGGAAATGGTCGAAGCCAACCTCCGCCTGGTGATTTCGATCGCCAAGAAATACACCAACCGCGGACTGCAGTTCCTCGACCTCATCCAGGAAGGCAATATCGGCCTGATGAAGGCGGTCGATAAGTTCGAATATCGCCGCGGTTACAAGTTCAGCACGTACGCGACGTGGTGGATCCGCCAGGCGATCACCCGCAGCATCGCCGATCAGGCGCGCACCATCCGCATCCCCGTGCACATGATCGAGACCATCAACAAGCTGGTGCGCACCGGCCGCCAGTTCCTCCATGAAACCGGCCGCGAAGCCACCCCCGAAGAACTCGCCGAGCGCCTCTCCATGCCGCTCGAAAAGGTCCGCAAGGTCCTCAAGATCGCCAAGGAACCGATCAGTCTCGAAACCCCGATCGGCGACGAGGAAGACAGCCACCTCGGCGACTTCATCGAAGACAAGAACGCGGTGATTCCCGTCGACGCCGCGATCCAGAGCAACCTCAAGGAGACCGTCACCCGCGTGCTGGCGTCCCTAACTCCGCGCGAAGAACGCGTGCTCAGAATGCGCTTCGGC